>NZ_JADWOW010000034.1:0-32205 GCF_015767455.1 Brevundimonas sp. BAL450 | reverse complement strand
GCGACGGGCTGTGATCGAGCGGGATATAGCGGCGGGGCGGATTACTCGCCGGGTCCGGGACATGGAGCGCTGTCCATGCCCGCCCGTTCAGGGCCTGAACACCGGCTAGCGCCTAAGACGCGTGCCCACCGGGGGCTCTGGGAGAACGATCGCGCGGGGCGTCAGCCTTCGTCGAAACGGTATTTGTCTATTCCTTACACCGGGCGATGGCCCGGCGCCCCGCTCCCTTCCCATCAACCCGCACCGACGGGCGCCTTGGCGCGCCCGATGATCAGGAGACAGCCATGGCCAGACCCCGACCGCCCCGACCCGAGCCGATCGATCCGCTGGACCGCGCCCTGGAAGAGGCGGAGGCCGAAGCCGAGCGGATTGAGAAACGTCGGCTGCTGGCCGTTCTCCGGCGCAGCAACGCCGACTGGTGGGCCCGGCAGCATGCCCGTCTTGCGAACCGCACCGAGCCGGCATGATGTCAGGCTGAGGCGCCTGGACCGATCAGGCGTCAGCCCAGCCAGCCGCGCCGCGCGCCCCAGGCCAGGGCCAGTTCCGGCCAGACGGCGGCGGGGCGGCCTTCGATAAGGCGGATGCCGAAGCCGTGGCCGCCCTCCTCGAACAGATGGGTCTCCACCGGCACGTTCGCGGCCCTCAACGCCGTGGTCAGCATCATGGCGTTCTCGGGCGGCACCGCCCCGTCGTCCATGGCGTGGACGATGAAGGTGGGCGGGGTGTCGCGGCGGGGCATGGTCTCCAGCGACCAGTCGCGGATCTGGTCCGGGCTCGGGTTCTCGCCAAGCAGATGGCTGCGCGACCCGGCGTGGGTGTGCGGGTCGGTCAGGGTCACCACCGGATACATCAGGATCGACAGGTCGGGTCGTGCCGACACCGCATCCGCCGCGTCCACGGCCTCATAGACCGCATCCCCGTGCCGCGCCGCCAGCGTGCCGCCCAGATGCCCGCCCGCCGAGGCGCCCAGCGCCCCGATGCGGTCCGGATCGACGCCGTACTGCGCCGCGTTGGCGCGGATCAGCCGCATGGCCCGCTGGGCGTCCTGCAGCGGCGCGTTCGGCCCCGCCGCCCAGTTGTCCCCGGGCAGGCGATACCGCAGCACGAAACAGGTCACCCCCGCCGCCGCGAACACCCGTGCGCAGTCGTAGCCCTCCTTATCCACCACCGCCCAGCGATAGCCGCCGCCGGGGATCAGCAGCAGGGCCGCGCCGTTGGGCCGCTCGGGCCGGAACACGGTCATGATCGGGTCGGTGGTGTAGACGGCGAAACGGTCGTGATAGGCGGGATCCTCGGACCGCTCGTTCACCTCGGCCACCACGGTGACGTTCTCGCCCCCCGGCGCCCCGTCCGGCCACAGCCGCACCGTCTCGGCGGGATCGGCGGGCGCCCGCTGCGGCGTCACGGCGGCGGCCCGCACCGCCTCGCTCCAGGGCGCCTGGGCCAGAACCGGCGATGCGGTCAGGCCCAGTCCGGCGGCGGTCAGCAGGCTGCGACGGTGAAGGGTCATGCGGGATCTCCAGTGCCCGGCGTCCACCCGGGCGGCGCCATTTCAAAACGGTCGAAGATGAAGGCGGGCGCCACGGTGCAGGTGACCAGGGTCCAGTCGCCCAGCGGCCGTGCGGCCTGCCAGGCGTTCGGGGGCACGACCACATGGGGCCGTTCGCCTGCCGCCAGGTCCGGGCCCAGCACATGACGGACCGGCGCCGCGTCGCCCGTCATGGCGATCCCCAGCTCCAGCGGCCCGCCGGCGTTGAAGCTCCACACTTCCGCGGCGTCGGTCACCCGGTGCCAGTGCGAGCGCTGCCCGGCCGCCAGCAGATAGTGGATGGCCGTGGACGCCGCCCGTCCCGGCGCGACCTCGGCCGCGTCCCGGAACGTCTCACGGAACCAGCCGCCCTCCGGATGGGGCTCAAGATTCAGCAGGGCGACGATCTCGGCGGCGGTCATGCCGCCACCATAACGCCCATGACACCGGTGGCCAGACTAAACCACCTCGCGACGAGACAGGTGCGCCAGCATCAGGCCCAGGACCAGAACCCCGCCCCCCAGCCCCAGCATCAGCGCCAGGTCGGCCCGCGCCGGGTCGGTCGCCAGTACATTGACCGGCATCTGCCAGGGCATGAACACCCCGTTCTTCGCGGAGGTGGCGACCACCGCGAAGAAGGTGCCGCCGATGCCCAGCACCAGCCCCGGCACGAAGCTCCTGAACCGCAGCGCCGCCCACAGCTGAATGGCGGTCAGCAGGGCCCCCGCCGCGAAGATGCGGGCGTGCAGCCAGACCATGGCCGACCAGTCGATGACGCCGGTCGGCGCGATCCCGGGCTTGATCAGCCCCGCCAGGGCGCCCGCGCCGGCGGCCAGCATCAGAACCGCCGCTTCCATGGCCGCGACCACCAGGAACACCGCGCCGGCCTTGGCCGCCAGCAGCCGCCAGCGGCGGACCGGCAGGGCGAACAGGTGCTCCCAGCTGCGGGGGCCGTGCTCCATCTGGGCGACCAGGGCGGTCAGGGCCGTGACGCCCATGGGCAGCATGAAATAGGCCCAGATGGCGGCGGCCTGCATCATCACCATGAACCAGTCCTGGGCCTGGTCCATGCGCAGCAGGTTGAAGAAGATGAACAGGGCGATCAGTCCCGGCGCCGCCACGGCCAGCAGCGCGGCCAGGGAGCGGTTGAGCTTCAGCAGCTCCACGGACAGGGCGGTCAGCATTCAGGCGGCCTCCTTGTGGGCGGTCGGCAGGCGGTTCTGGTCCGCCACATGGCGATAAAGCGTCTCCAGACTGCGGCGGCGGGGCGTCAGGGCGAAGACCGCGATGCCCGCCTCCACCAGCGCGCGATTCAGCCCCGCCGCCGCGGCGCGCACGTCATCGCCGGGTCTCAGCCGGACCGACAGGCCGTCGCCCTCCGCCAGATCAAATCCCCGGGCCAGGATCAGCGGCCGCGCCCGGTCCGGCTGATCCACCTCCACGTCCAGCCCCGGCGCGGCCCGCGCGGTCAGGTCCGCCAGCGGGCCCTGAACCGCCAGCCGCCCGGCGAAGATCACGCCCACATGGGAGGCCGTCTGCTCCACCTCGTTCAGCAGGTGGCTGGAGAGCAGCACCGTCGCGCCCGTCCGTGCGGGCAGCCCCGCCAGAAAGCCGCGCATGTCGGCGATGCCGTCCGGGTCCAGTCCGTTGGTGGGCTCGTCCAGGATCAGCACCGGCGGCGCCCCCAGCAGCGCCCGCGCGATGCCCAGCCGCTGGCGCATGCCCAGGGAATAGTCCGACACCCGGCGGTGCGCGTCCGGCCGCATCTCCACCACCTCCAGCACCCGGTCGGTCTCCCCACGCGGCAGGGCCAGCAGGCGGCGGGTGATCTCCAGGTTCTCGCGCCCGGTCAGATTGGCGTGAAGACCGTGCGCCTCCAGCAGGGCGCCCACCTTGCGGGCCGCGCCCATCCGGTCCGCCGCCACATCGATCCCCTCGATCAGCGCCCGACCCTCGCTGGGTCGGATCAGACCCAGCAGCATCTTCAGCGTGGTGGTCTTTCCCGCGCCGTTGGGGCCCAGAAAGCCATAGACGGCCTGGGCCGGAACCTGCATGGCCAGGTCCTGAACCGCCGTCCGGCCGCCGAAGCGGCGGGTCAGTCCGCAGGTCTCGATCGCCAGGGTCATCCGCCTTTTCCTTTAAGTCTAAGCTAAAGTTGCGGACGAAGAGTTTTTAAGTCAAGATTAAAGAAAATTCAGCCGGGATGACCCATGAACGCCACTGACCCCGCCGCCTACCGGCGCCGATGCGCCCAGTTCCGCTGGCTGGCCGTGTTCATGGTGGTCAGCGTGGGCGGGCTGTTGCTGCTCGTGCATCTCGTCTTTCCGCTGATCCTCGCCCTGCGGGGCGAGACCGGGCATCTGGCCCGGTGGCTGCCGGAGGTGATCTGGGTCTCGCCGACGGCCTTCTACCTGTTCGCCATCTGGTCCATCGGCGCCGCCATGGGGCAGCTTGCGAAGGGTCGCCTGATCCAGCCCACCCTGTCCGACGCCTTGCGGCGTGTTGGTCTGGCCCTCGGCTTCGGCGGTCTCCTGAGCGTATTCGGCGTCACCAACCTGATACGTCTGATCGAGGGCGGGACAGGTGGTTGGGCCTATTTCGATGTGGCCGGCATGACCCTGGGCATGATCGGGGGCGCCCTGTTTCTGCTGGGGCGGGTGATCGACCACGCCGGGCGGGTCCAGGCCGAGCTGGACGCGATGATCTGATGCCGGTGCGCGTGACCCTCGACAGCCTGATCGTCCGCAAGGGGATCAAGGCCCGCGACCTGGCCGCCGAGGTGGGGATTTCGGAAACCCAGCTGTCCCTGTTCCGCTCGGGCAAGGTCAAGGGCATCCGCTTCCGCACCCTGGCGCGGCTGTGCGCGGCGCTGGGGTGCAGACCCGGCGATCTGCTGGACTATGATTTCGACCCCGCCGATCTGGCGCAGGACGAGGAGGACTAGCCGGTCAGGCCACTTCCACCGCCATGGCCACGGCCTCGCCGCCGCCGATACACAGGGACGCCATGCCCTTGCCGCCGCCGCGCGCCTGCAGCGCCGACAGCAGGGTGGACAGAACCCGGGCGCCCGACGCGCCGATGGGGTGGCCCAGGGCGCAGGCGCCGCCGTTCACGTTGAGCTTCGCGTGGTCGATGTCCAGTTCGCGCATGGCGATCATGGCCACCACGGCGAAGGCCTCGTTGACCTCCCACAGGTCCACGTCCGACGCGCTCCAGCCGGCCCGCTCCAGCGCCTTCTTCATGGCCGGGACCGGGGCGGTGGTGAACAGGCCCGGCTCGTGGGCGTGGGCCGCGTGGGCGGCGACCCGGGCCACGATGGGCAGGTTCAGCGCCCGCGCCACGCTCTCGCGGGTCATCACCAGCGCCGCCGCGCCGTCCGAGATCGAGCTGGCGTTGGCCGCCGTGATGGTGCCGTCCTTCGCAAAGGCGGGCTTCAGGGTCGGGATCTTGTCGGGCCGCGCCTTGCCGGGCTGTTCGTCCACCGAGACCGTCTCGGTCCCCTTGCGGCTGGTCACCTCCACCGCGGTGATCTCGGCCTCGAAGGCGCCCGAGGCGATGGCGGCGTTGGCGCGGCTCAGGCTCTCGATGGCGTAGGCGTCCTGGTCCTCGCGGGTGAACTGGTACTGCCGGGCCGCGTCCTCGGCGAAGGCGCCCATCAGCTTGCCGGGGGTGTAGGCGTCCTCCAGCCCGTCCAGATACATGGTGTCGGAGATCACATCGTGGCCGATGCGCGCCCCGCCCCGGTGCTTGGCCATGACGTAGGGGGCGCCGGTCATGCTCTCCATGCCGCCCGCCACGATGATCCCGGCGCTTCCGGCCTTCAGCGCGTCGTGCGCCATCATGGCCGCCTGCAGGCCCGAGCCACACATCTTGTTGACGGTGGTGGCCTCCACATGGCGGCCCAGCCCTGCGCCGATGGCCGCCTGACGCGCCGGGGCCTGGCCCAGACCGGCGGGCAGGACGCAGCCCATCACGATCTGCTCGACCCGCGCCGCCTCGACCCCGGCGCGCGCCACCGCCGCCTTCACGGCGGTCGCGCCCAGCTCGGTGGCCTTCACGCCCGTAAACACGCCCTGGAAGCCTCCCATGGGGGTGCGGGCGAACGAACAGATGACGACGGGATCGGACATGGCGGGCTCCTGAGCGGTTACGGCTTGTTGCGGCTCATATATTCACGTGGCGGCGTCGGCGAAAGGCGGGCGCCCGGTTCACAGCAGCTTGCGCCGCTGCCGCGACAGGGCCAGCGGCGTGCCGTCGACGCCCCAGCATGTGGCGTCGTCCACGGTCCAGCCCAGACCCAGATCCAGCATGCGGAACTCGAAGAAGGCCCAGCCATCAGGGGCCGTTTCGGGCGTGGGCGTGGCCAGGATGTCGTAGCGCAGGTCCACCGTGGTCATCATCGGCGGCGCCTTCATTGCGGTCCACGACGGCGGATACAGCGCGTCCAGCAGGTAGCACAGGCGCAGCTCGTCCAGCGGCGCCCCGTCATTGGTGCGCATCCACACCCGCTCCACCACGGCGCGGCCCTCGTTGCCGCCCAGGATGTTCGGCCCGCCGTCGAAGCGGAACTCCACGTGCTGAGTGAAGCGCGGCCGCAGGGGCCCTACCAGAGTGCGCGTCGGGTCCAGGCTGTCCAGCGGCGGGGGCGGCGCCTGCATGGGCGTGAGGGCGACAGCGTCTTCGGCGTCCCGCCCCCAGGTGGCCGTGGCGTGATGGGTCAGGCGCTCGCCCTGTCCAGCCTCCAGCGCCGAATAGGCCACATTGCGCCCGCCGCGCAGCAGGCGGGGTCGAAACGTCAGCGCCTGACCATATTTCGCCGCCGCCAGATACTGCACGCTCAGGGTCCGCAGCGGCCCGGTGATCCCCAGCCCCTGCCGCATGGCGCCCGCGCACAGGGCCGCCAGCAGCCCGCCGAACGGAAAGCCCGCCTCCGGCGGCGCCCCGACGGGCCCGTTGGAGAACTCCCCCGACAGTTCGGCGGTCAGGGCCTCGCCCGCGGGCGTCAGGGCCAGGGCACGGGTCAGCGGATGGTCGGCGGAATCGGTCATGGGCAGCGACATATCAGAAAGGCGGGCGGAGACCGGCGGAAGGCCTCCGCCCGCAAGTCGAGGGACGCAGGAACGCCGCGGCGCGTCATACGCTGCGATGTCCGTTGCCAAACGAGACTGATTTAATGGGTGTTGAATCGCAACCCACTTGTCAAAAGCCTGCCGCAACGTCACCTTGTGATGATGGGACGCACAGCCGACTACTCCCGCCAGAGCTGCTCCATCGCCGCCACCCTCGAGGTGATCGGCGATCCGTGGACGCTGCTGGTGATCCGCGACGCCTTTCAGGGCGTGACCCGCTTCGAGCAGTGGCAGGAGCGTCTGGGCGTGGCCCGCAACGTGCTGGCCGCGCGGCTCAAGACGCTCGTGGCTCACGGGGTGCTGGAGCCGCACCTGTATTCGGAGCGCCCGCCGCGCAACGAGTACCTGCTCACCGCCCGGGGCAAGGAACTGTACGGCGTGCTGGTCACCCTGCACGCCTGGGGCAACAAGCACCTGTATGGCGACAGCGATTCCGGCGTCGACATGATCCACAAGACCTGCGGCCACTCTCTGGAGCCCCGCATCGCCTGCGGCTGCTGCGGCGAGGTTGTGCGTCCGCGCGACCTGGCGCTGGTGCTCAGCGAGGACCGCCCCACGGTCGGCGATGTCCTCACGCCCAAGGACGCGGCCTAGCTCATTGCTGGCTGCCGGACCGCCACAGGTTCCGGGTCAGGGGCTCCACCAGATAGGACAGGGCGGTCCGCTTCCTCAGGAGGATGACCACCTCCACCGGCATGCCGGGACGGATGCCCCGGGCGGCCGGGCCCAGCGTGGCCAGTTGTTCGGGCGGCACGACCACCTCGACCCGGAAATGGCTCTGGCCGGACTGTTCGTCGGTGAAGCTGTCGGCGGACACGCTGGTGACCCGTCCGCGCACGATGGGGGGGACTTCCTCGCGCAGGCCGGGGAAACGAACCTCTGTCTCGAGCCCGACGCGAATGCTGTCGATGTCGGCGGGGTCCACCTGGGCAACCAGCACCTGTGACGCGTCCGCCGGTACGATCTCCATCAACACCTGACCCGGTTGCACCACCCCGCCGGGGGTGAAGACGCTCAGACCCACGACCTGGCCCGTCGCGGGGCTGCGCACCTGGGTGCGGGCGATCTGGGCGCGCAGCTCCGAAAGGCGCGGCTGAAGCTCGTTCAGCTGGACCTCCACCTGGCGCAGCTGGTCGGCCACGTCCTCGTCCAGACGCGTGTTCACGCCCAGCATCTGCAGGCGCGTCTCGCCGATCTGCTCGCGGGCGGCGGCGATCTGCGCGATCAGGGCGCCTTCCTCCCCTTCCAGCGAGGCAGCGGTGCGTTCCAGGGCCCTGACCCGGTTCAGCGGCGCATAGCCCTGCGCCGCCAGCGAGCGCATGCCCTCCAGCTCCTCCAGGATCAGGCGCTGCTGTTCGCGGTTGGACTCCAGCTGCCTCTGATGGCCGCCCATGCGGTCCTCTAGCTGGCTGATGCGCTGACGCAGCACGCCGCTTTCGGTGGACCGGCCCGCGCCCCGAGCGGTGAACTGGCGCTGTTGCAGCGTCAGCGCTTCTTGCGCCAGGACGCGGTCATCGCCCGACAGGGTTGCGAACGCTTCGGGCGTCGGAATGGCAGACAGCCGGTCCCGTTCAGCGACCATGCGCGCCCGCTGGGCCAGCAGGGCGTAGACCTGCCCCGCCACGCCGCGCTCAACCGAGCGCAGGCTGCCGGCATTGATCTCCAGCAGCACCTGCCCGCGCTCCACCTGGTCCGCCTCGGCCACGTGGAGGGCGCCGACCACGCCGCCGTCCGGGTGCTGCACCGCCTGCCGGTTGCCTGACACCGCCACCTGACCCGGGGCATAGGCGCCGGCGTCCAGCGGGGCGAACGCCGCCCAGCCCAGAAAGAGCCCGAAGAACAGGAGGATGATGGTCCCGCCCAGCCACAGTTCGAACCGGGGCGAAGGGCTCAACTGCGGCGTCGTCTGGGCGGCGGATGAAGCGGCTTTCGTCATCGGCTGGCCGCGCCCTGCGTCGGGGCGCGGGCGCTTCTCAGGCGGGCGAGCACCTCTTCACGCGGCCCCTGTGTCTGGATCGCGCCGTCCTTGAGCACCAGCAGATTGTCGACCCGAGACAGCACGCCGGCGCGGTGGGCGACGATCACCACCGCCGCGCCCCGTCTGGCCGCCGCCAGAATGGCGTTCATCAGGGCGGATTCCCCGTCCTGGTCCAGGTTCGAGTTCGGCTCGTCCAGCACCAGCAGCACCGGATCTCCGTAGAGCGCGCGGGCCAGGGCCACCCGCTGGGCCTGGCCTGCGGACAGCCCGGCGCCGAACGCGCCCAGTTCGGTGTCATAGCCTTTGGACAGCCGCTGGATCATGTCGTGGGCGCCGGCGGCCTGGGCCGCCTCGACCACCGCGCGATCGATCTCGTCCGGCGGCGCGCCTGTGGCGGCGGCGAACCGCGAGATGTTGTCCCGCACGCTGCCGGCGAACAGGCTGGGCGTCTGGGGCAGATAGCCGATGTGGCGCGCCAGGGCGTCGCTGTCCCATGCACTGTATTCCGCGCCGTCCAGGCGTACGGCTCCCGTTGTCGGGATCAGCGCTCCGGCGATGACCCGCGCCAGGGTGGTCTTGCCCGACCCGCTGGACCCGATGACACCGAGGGTCTGGCCGGGTTCGAGGGTCAGATTCGCGCCTTTCAACTGCAACTGGCCCGCCTCGGTCAGGCGAACCGACACGCTTTCGACGGCCAGCTGTCCCTTGGGGGCGGGCAGGGCGGTCCGGGGGCGGTCCACATCTGCGGTGGCGTCAAACAATTCGATCAGGCGCCGCCACCCTGCATGGGCCTTCACCAGACCGGGCCAGGCCCCGACCAGTTGCTCGATGGGCGCCACGGCCCGGCTGAGAAGCACCGATGAGGCGATGATGGCGCCGGGCGTCATCTGTCCGCGGATCACCAGGAACCCCGCCAGGCCCAGCGCCGCAGACTGCAGGGTCAGCCGCACGAATTTGATCGCCCCGGTATAGCGCCCCCCCGCCATGTTGGCGTCCGCCTGCTGCTGAACGGCCCGGCGCCGTTCGTCGGCCTGGCGCGCGATGCTGTTGGCGCGCATGCCGAGGGCCCGCACCACCTCGGCCTGGGCGGCCAGGCTTTCCTGTGCGGCATAGGCGGCGCTGGCGGAATCCGCAGCATGGCGAATGCGCTCGCGCGTGTCGCGCTCGTTCAGCCAGGCGAGGAGGAACAGAACCAGCCCCCCGAACAGGGTCAGAAAGCCGATGGACCAGTGCAGCAGGAAACAGCACATCAGGAAGATCGGCGTCCAGGGCGCGTCCAGAACCGCCAGGGTCCCCTGACCGCTCAGGGCCGTCCGCACATGGTCGAACTCGCGCAGCACGTGGACATTGGGCGCCGCGCCCCGCAGGTCCACGGTCCGCGCCAGGATACGGCTGGTCAGCGCCTGGTCCAGTTTCAGCCCGGTCCGCAGCAGAATGCGCACCCTCAGCCAGTCCAGGGCCGCCAGGGCCGCCAGGGCGAACAGGGCGACGGCGCTGATCAGCACGAGGGTCGTCAACCCTCCGGTCGGCACCACCCGATCATAGACCTGAAGCATGTACAGGGTGGGGGTGAGATAGAGCAGGTTCACCAGGGCGCTGAACACCGCCGCCCCGATGAGATGCGTGCGGCAAGCCAGTACGGCCTGCCTCAGCGGTTCAGCACCAGCGGATGTGGGAAGCAGGTTGAACACGTCGGCTAGCCGCTCTCGGGCCTCATTGCTGGATCATCGCGCCACTGCGGCGCGACCGTGACGACCCTTCTCGCCCTGGACGGTGACTCATATGGCAATCCCGGCAGGGCGCCAATGCGCCCGTTGAGCCCGTGAGCCCTGATGGAGGCGCGGAGAAGTGATGGCGCGCAAGGGGCCGGAAGCGTAGAATGCGGGCATGTCGGACCTGAAGACCCAACCCACCGACGCCTCGGTTGAGGACTTCATCGATGCGGTCGAACAGCCCCGCCGCCGAGAGGACGCGCGCATGGTTTCAGCCATGATGGCCGAGATCACGGGAGAGCAGCCGGTGATGTGGGGCCCGTCCATCATCGGCTTCGGCCGCTACACCTATGTGAACTCGACGAAGAAGCCCGCCGACTGGCCCATCATCGGCCTGTCGCCGCGCAAGGCGAACCTGAGCGTCTACATCATGCCGGGCTTCACGGAGCGACCCGATCTCATGGCGCGGATCGGCAAGGTGAAGACCAGCGTCTCCTGCCTCTACATCAGCCGGCTTGAGGACGTGGACATGGAGGTGCTGCGTGAGCTGTGCGCGTGGGCGGTGGCGACCATGCGAGGGCGTCATCCGCCCGGCCCGTCGCCCGATTAATCCCTTCCGGCAGCGGATCCGTGCTAGGCTCCATGAGATACGAGACAATGGAGCCGACGCCTTGCGCCGAACCCGCCCGGGGAAGGCTTTCGTTTTGCGAGCTTCCGAACGCGGGGAAAGGGACAGCCATGGCTGCCCGCACGTCCCAACATTCCGGAGGCCCGCTCAGCCTGGGGCTGGCCGTCATCAGATCTTCGCCGACGCCGGTGATCATGCTGGACGCCGATCTGATGGTCGTCGCAGCCAGCACCTCGTTCTGTGACGCCTTCGGTCTGTCTCCAGACAGGGTCGCAGGCGGGCTCATGCCCAGCCTGGGCGCCGGAGAATGGAGATCGCCCCAGCTTCAGATCCTGCTGACGGCGACGGCGCGTAGCGATGTGGCGGTGGACGCCTACGAGATGAACCTGGATATCCCGACACGCGGCATGCGCTGTGTGGTCATCAGCGCCCGGCGTCTTGTGACCGATGAGGACAACGTCCGCCTGCTGGTGGGGGTGACCGACGTCACCGATGCCCGCGCGGCGGACAAGCTCAAGGACAATCTGCTGCGGGAGAAGGCCATCCTGCTGCAAGAGGTCCAGCACCGCGTCGCCAACAGCCTGCAGATCATCGCCAGCGTTCTGATGCAGAACGCCCGCAAGGTGCAGTCAGAGGAGACCCGGGTGCATCTGCGCGATGCCCACAGCCGGGTGATGTCCATCGCCACCCTGCAACAGCAACTGGCCGCCTCGCGGTTGGGGGACGTGGAGCTGCGGCCCTATCTGACGCAGTTGTGCCGCAGCATCTCCGCATCCATGATTCCTGATCCCGAGCGCCTCACCCTGGAGGTTGTCGGCGATGACAGCGCCACCAGCGGGGATATTTCGGTCAGCCTGGGGCTGATCGTCACCGAACTGGTCATCAATGCGCTCAAGCACGCCTATCCCGGCGGGCGGGGCGGGCGAATCCTGGTGACCTATGGCGGCGATCCGCACGGCTGGACCCTTTCGGTGTGCGACGACGGGGTAGGCATGGCGGACACCCCGGCCCACACCAAGCCGGGTCTGGGCACCAGCATCATAGAGGCGCTGGCCCACCAGCTGGACGCGGCGGTGAAGGTCGAAACCGGCAAGGGCGGCACGACCGTCTCCATCGTTCACGTCCGGAGCGGGCCGACCCTCCTCTCCGAGCGGGGCGCCGCCCAGCTTTCCACCTGAAGACGGTTTCGCGAAGACCTGCCGGTTTTATCCGACGGGCTGAGGGACCTTGCCCTTGCATCAATCGGCCATGCGCGGTTTCTGTCACCGGAACGGTGACGCTTTCATCGCGTTGCCTGAAGACATCCTTTCTGGAGTTTGACCATGCGCTTGTCCGCCCTGACCGCCGCCGTCTCCATCTTCGCCCTGGTCGCCGCGTGCGGAGGAAACGGCGAAACCGCCTCCACGATGCAGACGGGTGAGCCGGTGGAGACCAACGCGGCGAACGCCCCGACCCAGCAGCCGGCCTTTGAAGGCCAGACCCGCGCGCCGGGGGTGCAGACCACTGTTTCGATGACCAGCGAGACGGTGGCGGAGGGTCTGGAAAGCCCCTGGGGTCTGGTTCCGTTGCCGGAAGGCGGTTTCCTGGTGACAGAGAAGCCCGGCCGTCTGCGGCTGGTCAGCGCCGACGGCGAGATCGGCGAGCCCATCACCGGCGTGCCGACTGTGGTGTCGGATCGTCAGGCGGGCCTGCTGGATGTGGAGCTGAGCCCTGACTTCGCCAGCGACCGGCTGGTCTATCTGAGCTTCTCCGAGCCGCGCCGGGGCGGCAACGGCACCGCCGTGGCCCGGGGACGTCTGAGTGAGGACGGGACCCGGCTGGAGAACGTGGAGACGATCTTCAGCGCCATGCCCACCTACGACAATTTCATGCACTACGGCTCGCGCATCGTGTTCGACCGTCAGGGACGACTGTACGTGACCTTGGGCGAGCGGTCGGATATCGAGACCCGGCCCCAGGCGCAGGATCTGGGCTCGCACTTCGGCAAGATCGTGCGCATCAACGCCGACGGCTCGGTTCCGGCCGACAACCCGTTCGTGGGCCAGGAGGGCGCCCTGCCGGAGATCTGGTCATGGGGGCACCGCAACGTCCAGGGCGCGGCGCTGCATCCCGGGACGGGCGAGCTGTGGGGCATCGAGCATGGCGCGCGCGGCGGCGACGAGATCAACATCGCCCGCGCCGGCGAGAACTATGGCTGGCCCATCGCGGCCTACGGCATCGAATATCGCGGCGGCGCCATCGGCGAGGGGAGCACCACAGCCCCGGACACGGTTCAGCCGATCTACTACTGGGATCCAGTCATCGCGCCGGGTGGAGCGGTGTTCTATAGCGGCGACATGTTCCCCGATTGGAACGGCAACCTGCTGGTTTCGGGCCTGGCGGGACAGCATCTTGCGCGGCTGGTTCTGGAGGGCGAGCGGGTTGTTGGCGAGGAACGCCTGCTGACCGGGCTGAATGCGCGCATTCGCGACGTTGCCGTGGGATCGGACGGTGCGGTCTATGTGGTCACCGATGACCAGAACGGTCGTCTGGTCCGACTACGCCGTGCGGACTGAGCGCCTTCACCAGCCCTGTTCGGCGGGTTAGAACAATCATGAGCAGCCCGGCTTCAGGGCTGCCGAGGGACATAAGGAAACGCACATGACGCGAGTGGCGATGGTCACCGGGGGCACCCGGGGGATCGGCAAGGCGATCGTTCAGCGCCTGAACGAGGACGGGATCAAGGTCGCGGCCGGTTATTCCGGAAACACGGCCGCGGCCGAAGCCACGGCCGCCGAACTGGGCGTCATGGTGGTCAAGGGCAACGTCGGCTCGTTCGAGGATTGCGAACGGGCGGTCAAGGAGGTCGAGGCCGAGCTGGGCCCCATCGACATCCTGATCAACAATGCCGGCATCACCCGCGACGGCTTCTTTCACAAGATGAGCCCGGACCAGTGGTACGATGTGATCCGGGTCAACATGGACAGCGTGTTCAACATGACCCGCCAGGTGATCGGCGGCATGCGTGACCGGGGCTTTGGCCGCATCGTCAACATCTCCTCGATCAACGGCCAGAAGGGCCAGATCGGCCAGACCAACTATTCCGCCGCCAAGGCGGGCATGATCGGCTTCACCAAGGCCCTGGCGCTGGAGAATGCGAGGAAGGGCGTGACCGTGAACTGCATCGCGCCCGGCTATATCGACACCGAGATGGTGGGCGCCATGGACCCCAAGGTTCTGGAGAGCATCGTGGCCCAGATTCCGGTCGGAAGACTCGGAAAAGGCGAGGAAATCGCCGACATGGTGTCCTGGCTGTCTGGGGAACGTGCCGGATATGTCACAGGCTGCACCCTTTCCCTGAACGGCGGTCAGTATCTGGTGGGCTGACACGCCCGCGCCCAAAATCCGCCTTCGCGGCGAGTCATCTGATTGAGAATGTTCGCGGAACCCCGGATCAGCGCTGCGCTGTCACCGACGACGCTCGCCTTGGCGTGCGCCGTTGTAAGCGTGGCTGTGTTGGGCTTTGCTGACGCCGCCGACGCGTGGACCCAGCCGCGCGGGAACGCTCAGGCGGAGCAGAGCCAGGGTCTGCGTGAGCGCCCCGTCCGCGCCCTTGCGTCGCCCGGCCGCTACGTCACGGAAGGCGGCGAGGCTTTCATCCTGGATCATTCCGGGGCCAGGCCCCTGTTGCGCTTCGACGACAGCCCGGAGGTCTGGGTTCTGCGGGCTACGCCCGCCCCGCGTGGCGACATTCTATACCGCAATGATCAGGGCGACGTGATCCTGCGCTCCACGCCTTCGGGGGGACTGACCCTCTATACGCCGCGCGCGCCGGGCGGCGAGCCCGCCTCCCAGGCCGGCCCTGGTCCGGGGCTTCGCCGCCCCACCCTGTCGCCCATCCAGCTGGTCAATTTCATGGTCCGCCAGAGCGACGTGGCGAGCCGTGCCGTGGGGCATCTGGTCGTATTCGAGGCCGAAGAGATTTCACCCGGCTCGGAAACCCTGGTGGCCGAAGCCGCCGCCGCCGCCGTCGAGGCCCTGACCCGCATGGCGCGCACCTCCAATCTGCGCGATCAGGCCCAACAGGTGCGCCGCATCGTCATCATCGAGGGTGCGCGCAACAACACGGAATTCTCTCGCGGCGTCCTGACCATCACCCTCGATCCGCGCGAAGGACCGGCGGGACGTCCGTCATCCGCCCGGGTGGTGCGGACCCTGGCCGGCAGCTAGCCCCTGAACGCGTCCTTGGCCGCCCTGAGCGCGGCGAAGGCGGCTACGTCCGTCGCGCACAGGAACGGGTTCAGGCGCTTCTCCCGGCCCATAATCGTCGGCACGGTCGACTGCCCGGCCTCGCGCAGTGCGAAGACGTCCCGCGCATAGCCCTCCAGTTCAGGATCGGGCGTGCCCAGGCTCAGCGCGAAACGAGCGTTGGCGGCGGTGTATTCGTGAGCGCACCAGACTCGGGTGTCGTCCGGCAGGCCGGCCAGTCGGGTCAGGCTGTCCCACATCTGCTCTGGGGTTCCCTCGAACAGCCGTCCGCAGCCCAGGGCGAAAAGGGTGTCGCCGACGAAGGCTTCGCCGCCCCGATGATCGATGAAGGCGATGTGCCCCAGGGTGTGGCCGGGCGTATGCATGACGCGGAGCGCGGTCTCGCCCAGATTCACCTCGTCTTCGTCCGCCAGAACCCGGTCCAGGGTGATGAGACGCGAGGACTCCTCCGGTCCGACCACCTTGCACCCTGTCTGGCCTTTTACGGCTTCGACGCCCTGGGTGTGATCGGGGTGCCAGTGGGTGTTCAGGATCAGGTCAAGCCGTCGCCAGCCGGAGGCGGCCAGTTCGGCCAGGACGGCCGCGCCGTCCGGCGCGTCCACGGCGGCGACGCACCCCGAGGCGCGGTCGCGGACCAGATAGCCGTAGTTGTCGGACAGGCAGGGGAACTGACGGATTTCCAGGGGCATTGAGCGACTCTAGCAGCCACCAGGCGTTGAAGCCTATAGTACCGCCATGCGCCGCAGCGTCGATGATCTGAAAGCCTTCTATGGCGAGCCCGCGGGAGTCCTGGCCCGCCGCCTCGTGGCGCGCCGTCTGGAGGACGCCTGGGGGGAGGCGGCGAACTGCGATGTGCTGGGCATCGGCTATTGCACGCCCTGGTTGGGCGCCTTCGTGGGCGCGCGCCGGGTTGTGGCGGCCATGCCGGGCGGGCAGGGGGCCGAGCGCTGGCCCTCGGTTGGGCGCAACCGGACCCTGCTGGTCGAGGACCAGGGCCTGCCGTTCGCTTCGGGAACCTTCGACCGGGTTCTGATGATGCACGCCCTCGAAGAAGCCGATCACGCCCAGGCGCTCATGGCGGAAGCTGTGCGGGTCATGGCGCCGGCCGGACGCATCATCCTGGCCGTGGCGTCCCGGGGCGGCCTGTGGGCCCGTTCGGAATCGACGCCCTTCGGCCATGGCCGGCCTTTCAGCCGGGGACAGGTGGAGCACCTCCTGCGAGAGGTGCAGCTGGAGCCCCTGGCCTGGTCCCAGACCCTTTATGTGCCGCCCTGGAAGCTGCTGCTGGGCATGGCGGAAGGATTTGAACAGGCGGGAAGGATGCTGCTCCCGGCCGCTTGCGGCCTGATCCTGGTGGAGGCCTCCCGCCGCACCTATGCGCCCCGGAAAGTGAGCGGCGGTGCGGCCGTTCCGGTCGAGGCGGCCCTGGCGAAAGGCGTTCTGGCGTCTCGTCCGGCCGCGCGCGGCGCGCGGCGGTTGGACGGCGGCGGCGAACCCGCCTAAATCGGCCCCATGCGTCAGCTCATTCTCATGCGTCATGCCCAGGCCGTGGGCGCAGCCCCCGCCGGCGGCGACCGGGAACGCGCGCTCAGCGCGGCAGGCCGCGCCGAGGCCGTCCGAATCGGCCAGGCCCTGAAGGCGCGCGGCGTCCGGCCGGATCTGGCCATGGTTTCGGCGGCCCGACGTACGCGCGAGACCTGGACCGGCGTGGCCGAAGGACTCACTCTGGACCCTGAGCCGTCCTGGCTGGAGGTCGATCCCGCCCTTTACAACGCCGACGCCCGGGTCCTGCGCGGTCAGGTCGAGAGCGCGGAGAACCGATGCGAAACCCTGATCCTGATCGCCCACAATCCGGGCATCCATCAGCTGGCCTTCGAACTCCTCAGCGACGGCGGCGCTTCGGACCAGATTCTGGACCGGGTCCGCACCGGATTCGCGCCTGCGACCGCCGCCGTGTTCCAGGTGGATGCGGCGGGACGCTGCACCTATGACGGCATTCTGCTGCCGGATGAGGCGAAGCGGTCGTGACGCCGGCTTACAAGATCCTGACGGTTTCCGAATGGGCGGTCGCCGAGGCGGCGGGTCTGTACGAGGGGTCGGATGTGGACCGGGCCGACGGCTTCATCCACCTGTCCACCGATGCGCAGCTGCACGAGACGGCGCGTAAGCATTATGCGGGGCGGGACGACCTGATGATCCTGACGCTGGACGCCGACCATCCGCCGCTGAAGGCCCTGATCCGCTGGGAGCCCTCGCGGGGCGGCGCCCTGTTTCCGCACATCTACGGCGACCTGCGCACGGAATGGGTCATGGCCGCGCGACCGGCGTCGGTCGACGCGGACGGCCGATTGAGGATCGACCCATGAGTCTGGTGAATGATTTCGGCGCTGCGGTGCTGCGGCAGCTGGACCCGGAGCTGGCGCATGGGCTGGCGCTGTCGGCGCTGAAGGCGGGGCTGGGCGGACGCAGTGATCCGCACGACGCTGTGCTGGCCACGCGCGTGGCGGGGCTGGACTTGCCCAATCCGGTGGGGCTGGCCGCCGGGTTCGACAAGAACGGCGAGGCGCTGAACGGCCTGGCGCGGGCGGGTTTCGGTTTTGTGGAGTGCGGCTCGGTGACGCCGCTGGCCCAGCCGGGCAATCCGAAGCCGCGCCTGTTCCGCCTCAGCGAGGACCGGGCGGTGATCAACCGCATGGGCTTCAACAATGCGGGACTGGACGCCTTCGCCCACAGGCTGGAACGTCGCCCCCGCGAGGCGGTGATCGGGGCCAATCTGGGCGCCAACAAGGATACCGAGGACAAGGCTGCGGACTATGTGGCGGGACTGGTCCGGCTGCGAGGGCTGGCGGACTATTTCACCGTCAATGTGTCCTCGCCCAATACGCCTGGCCTGCGCAATCTGCAGGGGCGGGCGGCGCTGGACGACCTGCTTGGCCGGTTGGCCGAGGCGCGCGGCCCCGAGCCGCTGTTCCTGAAGATCGCGCCGGACCTGACCGAGGCCGAGGTGGCCATGATCGTCGATGCCTGCGTCGCCCATGACCTGGATGGGCTGATTGTGTCCAACACCACCCTGGACCGGCCCGACAGCCTGCGCTCGGCGCACGCCGGTGAGAGCGGGGGCCTGTCGGGGGCGCCGCTGAAGGACAAGGCCCTGACGGCGCTGCGCTGGGCCCACGGGGCGTCCCAAGGTCGTTTGGCCCTGATCGGGGTCGGCGGTATCGCCTCGGGCGCTGACGCCTATGCGCGAATCCGGGCAGGCGCTGCGGCGGTGCAGATCTATTCGGCGCTGATCTATGAAGGGCCGGGCCTGGTGATGCGCATCCGCCGCGATCTGGCGGACCGGCTGCAGGCCGACGGGTTTCGTTCGGTTCAGGACGCGGTGGGCGCGCGCTGAGGCCTACCAGTCGGGGCGGATGGACAGCTGGAAGGCCAGAACGCCTTCGCTGCGCTCGCGGTCGAAGTCCCGACCGGCCAGTTCGCGCACCTTGTGCTTGCGATAGACGTAGCCGAACGAGGTCTGCATGTCGCCGCGCCGCCAGGCCACGCCCACCTGGGCATCGCCGATGAAAGCCCCGGAATCGTGGCTCATGCCGGAACGGACGAAATCCCCGTCCCGGGTGCGGGCGAAATTGTAGCCCACCGCCCGGCGCGATCCGGCCGCGAAAAGGTACCAGCGGGCCTGATCCTCGTCGAAGGCGGCGTCGCCTTCGGGCACCAGTCGATCCAGACCCGAACCGACGCGGATGGTGGCCCCCGCCTCGGCCGTGCCGCCTTCGCTGCCGACCCCGAACCCGGCGTGGGGGATCACCTCGACCTGAAGACCGGTCTCGGCGTCATAGCTGCGCGTCGGCCAGCCGCGCGTGTAGCTGAGGCGATAGGCCTCGTCCTCCAGGACCGCGCCGTCGCGCGGATTGAAGGCCAGGGCGGCGCCGTCGGCGCGCAGCCAGTCGCCCGAGCGGCTGAGCCGCAGGCGCTCCACGGCGCCGGCCGGCGTATCCCGCCAGGCTTCGGTGACGACCTCGCCACGGCCCGGCGTGAAGTTCCGCTCCGGCAGACGGAAGTCGCCGCCCAGGCCGCTGTCCGAGGTTGTGAATTCGGCGGTTTCGGTGAAATCAGTCTGGAAGGAGTCGACGCTCCAGGCGTCGGGGACACTGTGGGCCTGCCCAGCCCATGTCTGGCAAACCGCAGGCGTAGCGGCGGTCATCACCGCCGCGCCAAGTCCACAGAGAATGCCGCCTCCAGGTTTCATCAACGGCCTCCCTACCGCCAACGATGATGCAGACTGACGGCGATGGCCGTCCCTGTCATCCCAATTCGCCCGTTACGTTCCTCAGGGAGCAACGTCCTGAAAGCGCTGGCGTTCCGATCCCGACCCTCGGGGAGGATAGGCCGGGATCAAGACAGGGTGATTACGTCCCCTACTGGCAGGCCAGGCACTCATCGTAGTCGGTGCGCGCGGCGGCGAACAGGTCGGGCTGGTTGGGATCGACCTCCACCTCGGCCTTGTCCGCAGAGCCCGCGAAGGCCGCGCGCTGAACCGACTTGGAGCGCAGGTAGTACAGGGACTTCATGCCCTGTTCCCAGGCGCGCCAGTGCAGCATGTGCAGATCCCACTTATCCACGTCGCCGGGGATGAACAGGTTGACCGACTGGGCCTGGCAGATCTCCGGGGTGCGATCGGCGGCCAGTTCCACCACCCAGCGCTGGTCCAGCTCGAAGGCGGTCTTGAAGATGGCCTTCTCGTCCTCGGTCAGTTCGTCCAGATGCTGGACCGAGCCTTCCTGCTCGAGGATGGAGTTCCACACCACGTCGGTGTTCAGCCCCTTGGCCTCAAGAACCTCTTCCAGATAGGGGTTCTTGACCGCGAAGGAGCCCGACAGGGTCTTGTGGGTGTAGATGTTGGCCGGTATCGGCTCGATGCCCGCCGAGGTGCCGCCGCAGATGATCGAGATGGAGGCGGTGGGGGCGATGGCCAGCTTGTGGCTGAACCGCTCCATGACGCCGCGCTCGGCCGCGTCCTCGCAGGGGCCCTTTTCCTCGGCCAGCAGGCGGCTGGCCTTGTCGGCCTCGCGGCGCAGGTGCTTGAACAGGCGCATGTTCCACGACTTGGCCATGGCGGATTCAAAGGCCACGCCCTGGGCCTGCAGGAACGAGTGGAAGCCCATCAGGCCCAGACCCACCGAGCGCTCGCGCCTGGCCGAATAGACCGCCGCCTTCATTTCCGGCGGGGCGCGGCGGATAAAGTCCTCCAGCACATTGTCCAGGAACCGCATCAGGTCCTCGATGAACTGGGGCTCCTCGCGCCATTCCAGGAAGGTCTCGGCGTTGACCGAGGACAGGCAGCACACGGCGGTGCGGTCGATGCCCAGATGGTCGGCGCCCGTGTGCAGCATGATCTCGCTGCACAGGTTGGACTGCTTCACCTTCAGGCCCAGCTCCTGCTGGTGCCGGGGCATGGCCTTGTTCACGGCGTCGGAGAAGATCAGGTAGGGCTCGCCTGTCTGCAGGCGGATCTCGAGGATCTTCTGCCACAGGTTGCGGGCGTCCACCGTCTTCATCACCTCGCCGTTCTTGGGCGAGAGCAGGTCGAAAGTCTTGCCGTCGCGCACCGCCTCCATGAAGGCGTCGGTGATGTTGATGCCGTGGTGCAGGTTCAGGGACTTGCGGTTGAAGTCGCCTGAGGGTTTGCGGATCTCGAGGAACTCCTCGATCTCCGGATGGTGCACGTCCAGATAGACCGCCGCCGAGCCGCGGCGCAGGCTGCCCTGGCTGATGGCCAGCGTCAGGGAATCCATCACGCGGATGAAGGGGATGATGCCCGAGGTCTGGCCCTGGCCCTTGACCTTCTCGCCGATGGAGCGGACGCCGCCCCAGTAGGTGCCGATGCCGCCGCCGTTGGACGCCAGTGCCACGTTCTCGTTCCAGACCGACTGGATGCCGTCCAGGCTGTCGCCCACGGCGTTCAGGAAGCAGCTGATGGGCAGGCCGCGGTCGGCGCCGCCGTTGGACAGCACCGGCGTGGCCGGCATGAACCACAGCTTCGACATGTAATCGTAGACGCGCTGGGCGTGCCCGGCGTCGTCGGCATAGGCGGTGGCGACGCGGGCGAACATGTCCTGATAGGACTCGCCCGGCAGCAGGTAGCGGTCTTCCAGCGTCTTCTTGCCGAAGTCGGTCAGCAGCGCGTCGCGCGAGCGGTCGAGCTGGATGCCCTGAACCACGCTCAGCGCCGGCCGGTCAGCGCCCAGGCTGATCACATCGGCCACCTTCGCCTTGGGTTCGAAATCCGCCTTCAACGCTTCACCACCAGCCATATTCGTCTAAGCCCTGAACTAATCGGTTATGGAACCTTACTCCGCCTCCAGACACTAAATCTGGTGTTCGAAGCACCCCGCTCGCCTAGATGTATGGGCGCACATCCCTAACGCCCCGTAAAGCACTTGACCGGGGCTTTGTCTGTCGAATCGGTGGAGCGGTCCTCGCAGCCTGTGGAAATTCCCCGGAAACGCGATGTGACAGTTCGAAAAAAGTGATCGCAGAAACATTTCACGAAGCCGTGAGTCCGACGTCGGCGGAACGCGGCTGTCAGCTTGACCGTTCGAGGGTGATGGTACGCACGCTGTTCTCCCTCGACAGACCCGAAATGGGCCGTCTGGCCCGTCGCCTTTTAACCTTGGCGCGCAGCGAACTCGCGCTGCTGACCGCCCTGTTCGTCGGGGCGGTCGGGGTGCTGACCTTCATCGAGATCGCCGACGACATGACCGAGACGGACGGGCGCGCCTTTGACGGCATGGTTCTGAACGCCCTACGCCCCCATGACGACCCCGGCCACGCCTGGGGGCCATGGTGGCTGGAGGAGGCCATGGCCGACGTCACCTCCCTGGGCGGCATATCGGTGCTGGGCCTGTTCGCCCTGGCGGTGGTGGGCTTCCTGGTGATCCAGCGAAAGCGCCTGTCGGCCCTGATGCTGGTCGTGGGCCTGGCCGGGGGCGTGGCCTTGAGCGAAGGGTTCAAGGGGATATTCGAGCGCGAACGGCCCCCGGCGGAGTACCAGGCGGTGGACACCCTCAACGCCAGCTTCCCGTCCGGTCACGCCCTGTTGTCGACGGTGTTCTACCTGACCGTGGGGGTGATGCTGGCGCGCGTGCTGCCCAGCCGGAGTCTGAAGGCGTGGGTCATGACCATGGCCGTGATCGTGGCCATGCTGGTGGGGCTCAGCCGCGTCTATCTGGGCGCCCACTGGGCCACGGACGTCTTCGCCGGCTGGAGTCTTGGCGCCGCCTGGGCCATGGCCTTGTGGCTGGCGGCCAACCTGATCGAACGCTTCCAGCGTCGCCACCACGCGCCGCTCCAGGATGAGGCCGCGCCGGCCGGATGATTACAGGTCGGTAAGGTGCGGTCGCCGCGGTGCGAGCCTAAGGTGAGGCTCTCCACAAAGGGGCTGAAGGAAATCCGCATGTTCAAGCGTCATCTGATCGTCACCGCCGCCGCTACGGCGCTTATGATGGGTGCGGCGCTGCCTGCCGTCGCCTTCGAGACGGCCCCCGCGTCCGCCCGAGCCGCGTCCGCCCAGGTCCAGGCCCCGGCCGGGGTCGAGGTGCCGCCGCTGGGCTTCGAGCGCCGGGTGCTGGACAACGGCATGGAGGTCTACACGGCCTTGGACCGCAACACCTCCAATGTGGCGGTGCAGGTCTGGTACCGGGTCGGCTCCAAGGACGATCCGCAGGGGCGTTCGGGCTTCGCGCACCTGTTCGAGCACCTGCTGTTCAAGGCCACCCGCAACATGCCGGAAGAGACCCTGGACCGGCTGACCGAAGACGTGGGCGGCTATAATAACGCCTTCACCGCCGATGATGTGACCGCCTATCACGAGGTGGTGCCCGCCAATCATCTGGAGCGCATCCTGTTCGCCGAGGCCGAGCGCCTCGGCTCGCTGGTGGTGGACGAGGACACGTTCATCTCCGAGCGGGACGTGGTCAAGAACGAGTACCGCCAGCGCATCCTGGCGTCGCCCTACGGCCGTCTGTTCGGCCTGTTCATGCCCCAGATGATTTATCAGGAGCATCCGTATCGCCGCCCCGGCATCGGCTCCATCGAGGACCTGGACGCAGCGACCCTGGACGACGTGCTGCGCTTCCATGAGACCTACTACCGGCCCGACAACGCCATCCTGATCGTGGCGGGCAATTTCGATCAGGCCCAGCTGGACGGCTGGATCGACCAGTATTTCGCCCCGCTTGAGCGCCCCGACCGGCCCATGCCCGCCAACGACGTGGCCGAGCCCGACATCACCGGCCCGCGTGAGGCGACTTTCTACGCCCCCAACGTGCCGTTGCCGGCGGTGGTGCTGTCGTGGCCGACGGTCGCCTACGACCATCCGGACCGGGCGGCCCTGACGGTGCTGGACGGCATCCTGTCCACCGGCGAGTCCTCGCGCATGTACCGCTCGCTGGTTTACGATCAGCAGATCGCCGCCCAGGCCTCATCGATGCCCGACTTCGCGCAACAGGCGGGCTATCTGGCGGCCTATTCCCTGATGGCCGGAGAAGCCACGCCGGAGCAGGGTATTGCCTCGATTCAGGCGGAGATCGCCCGGTTCCGCAACGAGCGGGTCACCGACGCCGAACTGACCGAAGCCAAGAATGAGCTGATCGCCGGCGCCCTGCGCGAGCGGGAAACCACCGACCAGCGCGCTTCGGCCCTGGGTTGGGCGCTGATCATGACCGGCGACCCGGCCACGGCTGACAACGAGATCGCCGCCATCCAGGCCGTCACCGCCGCCGACATCCAGCGCGTGGCGCGCCGCTATCTGACGCCGGAGCGCACCATCACCGTTCGCTATCTGAACGCGGATGACGCCAATCCGCCCAGCGAGCAGGTGCTGAACGTGACGGCGCCCGTGACCCTGGATGATCTGGCCCCGGCGGGGGAGCTGGTCACCCTGGCGCCCGAAGCCGAGCGCGTGCCCATTCCCGAACCGGGCGCACCGCTTGAGCCCGTCACCCCGCAGATCAGCGAGCGCACCCTGGCCAATGGCGTGCGCGTTCTGGTGGCGCCCACGGGCGGTCTGCCGCTGATCTCCGCCCGCCTCAGCTTTGACGCCGGGACCGCCGATGACCCGCAGGGCCGCGCGGGTCTGGCGGGCCTGACCGCCTCCATGATCAACCAGGGCACATCGCGTCTGTCGCCGCCGGAGATCGCCACCCAGATCGAACAGCTGGGCGCGTCCATTGGCGCGGGCGCGGGCGTGGACTTCACCAATGTCTACGCCAACGCTCCGGCCGACGTGTTCGGCCAGACCCTGACTCTGATGGCCGAGTTGGTGCGGGATCCGGCCTTCGCCGCCGAGGAGCTGGAACGCCAGCAGAGCCAAGCCATGGACGGCCTGCGGGTGGCCTTGAGCGAGCCGGGCTCCATCGCCTCCCAATCGGTCGGTCGGGTGATCTACGGCGCGGCCCCCTATGGGGCGCCGGGATCGGGCACCCTGACTACCGTGCCCGCGATCACACGCGATGATCTGGCTGCTTTCCACACGGCCAACTGGCGCCCCTCCACCGCGACCCTGGTGTTCTCTGGCGACATCACGCCCGAGGCCGCCTGGGCCCTGGCCGAGCAGGCCTTCGGCGACTGGGCCGAGCCGTCAGCCCCTACAGCGACCGTCGACGACTCGGCCGGCGCCGCGCTCGCCCCGCGCGTCGTGGTGATCGACCAGCCCGGCGCTGGACAGGCGGCGGTGGTGGCGGCGCGCCGCAGCGTGGCGCGGGACGACGCCGACTATTACCCCCTGCTTGTTGGCACGAACCTTCTGGGCGGCGGTTACTCGTCGCGCCTGAACCAGGAGATCCGCATCAAGCGTGGGCTGTCCTACGGCGCCGGGGCCTCGCTGGGCGCGCGCGCGGATCAGGGTGTGTTCACCGCCTCGACCCAGACCCCCAACGAGAACGCGGTTGAGGTCGCCGGGCTGATCCTTGCCGAACTGGCCCGGCTGTCGGCCGAGCCGGCGTCGGAAGCTGAACTGGGCCCGCGTCAGGCCACCATTGTGGGCGGCTTCGGCCGTTCGCTTGAGACCGTGGACGGACTGGGGAGCTGGGTCGCCAACCTGGCCCTCTATGACCTGCCCATGAGCGATCTGGCGGCCTATGCGGGCCGGGTGAACGCGGTCACGCCTGAAGAAGTCCAGGCGGCCGCGGGCCGGGTGCTGGCGGTGGACGGGATCAGCCTGGTCATCGTCGGCGACGCCTCGCTGTTCATCGACGATCTGCGCGCCGCCTATCCGGACGTGGAGGTCATTCCGCTGGACCAGCTGAACCTGGACAGCGCCACGCTGCGCTGATCCAGCAGGGGTCCTGGAAAGTCAAAGGGGACGGCCGACGCCGTCCCCTTTTTTGTGTCGGCCGACCTGCCGCCAAAAGAAAACCGGCCGGGAGATCGCTCTCCCGGCCGGCCTGGCCCCGTTAGACGGGGGTGGGATCAGTAGCGGACCCGGAGCGTCACGCCCCACGTCCTGGGCGCGCCCAGGAAGGCGTTGTAGGTCTGGGTGTCGGTGGCCGGATTGTAGGGGATGCTGTTGAAGGCGGTCCCTTGAAGCGGCGCATTGAACACCACCTGATAGTACTCCTCGTCGGTCAGGTTCTGACCCCAGACTTCCAACATCCAGCTGCGGTCCTCGGCGCCGAAGCCGATACGGCCGTTCACCAGGGTGAAGGCGTCCTGCATCTTGGCGGGCAGAAGGTCCGAACCGGTGTTGTATTCCGAGCTGTACTTGGCCGACAGGTTGAAGCGGCCCATCAGGCCGTTCCCCAGCGAGCGTTCGTAGCTCATGCCGCCCGTCACCGACCATTCCGGGGCGAAGGACATCTGGGCGCCCGGCAGCAGGCTCAGCGGTCCGAAGCGCGCGGGATTGATCAGATCGGCGGCCGTGAAGTTCCCGTAGGTGGTGTCTGAATAGGTCAGGCCGCCGTTCAGGGTCAGGCCTTCCACCGGGGTGAACCACAGCATGTCCATGTCGACGCCGGTGGAGTTCAGCTCCGGAATGGACTCAACCACGAAGGCGGTGCCCAGGAAGGTGTTGAGCTGGAAGTCTTCGAAGGTCTGGTCAAACAGGGTGGCGTTGAACAGCAGCGAGCGGTTGAACAGGGTCGACTTGAAGCCCAGCTCCCAGCTGTCCACGGTCTCGGCCGGGAAGTAGAGCGAGGCGTCCGGTATGACGCCGGTCTGCACGCGATCCAGGTTGTAGCCCGCGCCCTTGTAGCCGCGCGCATACGAGCCGTAGATCATGAAGCTGTCGTTCAGGCGGTAGGCGGCCTTGAACGTGCCGCTGAAGGCGTCCTCGCTGAAGTTCTCGGTCACCGCGCGGTTGTCGTAGAACGGGTTGGACCAGGGCAGGCAGAGCGCGCCGAGAGCCGACGTCGGGGTCGGCGAGGCGGTGCCCTGATTGGCCAGGGCGCCCAGGCAGGCCGCGCCGTTGCCGTTGATGTTGTCCTGCTGGACCTGAAGGTCCTTCTCGTCGTTGGTCCAGCGCAGACCCAGGGTCAGTTCGAGAGCGTCCGTCACCCGCCAGGTGTTGTTGGTGAAGATGGCGAAGGTTTCGGAGACCTGAGAATAGTGGTCGTCCACGCCTTGGCCGACAATCTGGGTCGGCGCCAGCGGGTTGGGCGGCGCCAGGCCGGCGGCGCACAGCGGGTTGAAGCCGGTGGGATCGGTGAAGCACTGGATACGGCCCGGGTTGGGGCCGCCCAGGGCGGCCGGCACCGTGGCCGTGAACAGGAACGACAGGTACGGATTGTAGTCCGCGCCCAGGAAGTAGCTGTCATCGCGCGACAGGTTTTCACGGGCGTAGAAGCCGCCGATCAGCCAGTCGAAGTTGGAGGTCGACCCCGCCAGACGCAGTTCCTGGCTGAGGGTGTCGATGCCGAAACCGAAATTGCCGTCCTGGTTCCGGTAGATCAGGTCCGCGCCGGTGAAGTCGACGTCCATGCCATTGACGGATTCCCACGACCGCCACGCGGTCACGGAGGTCACGGTGGCGTTCCAGGACTCGATGTCGGCGTTGACCTCGGCCGAGAAGCCGTAATCCTCGATTTCCTGACCGGTGTCGCGGTTGGAATAGGCCGTCCGCGAATAGGGCACGAAATCATAGCCGGGCGCGGGGCCGAAGCTGCCGCCCGTCACCGGAGCGGCCTGGCCCTGGCCATTGGACAGGGCATTGATGAAGCCGAAGGTCGGCCCGACGCGAATCTGCGAGGCGACGCAGCAGAATTCTTCCCGCTTCGAATAGTCTGCGATCAGGCGGATCGAGGCCAGGTCGCTGGGCAGGATCAGCAGTTGGCCGCGCGCCGTCCAGAAGTCCTGAGTCTGGTCTTCGGTCATGGTGCGCGGGCCGTCGCCGGTGTCCACGTCATAGAAGCCGTCGCGCTGGCGGGCGGCCACGTACAGCCGTCCGGCGATGTTCTCGCTGAGCGGCCCGGTGGCGGAGCCGGAGATGCCCCACGCGCCGAAGTCACCGCCCGTCAGTTCACCTTCGAAGCCGGGCTGGAACGACGGCGCCTCGGTGATGATGTTGATGACGCCGGCCGAGGTGTTCTTGCCGAACAGGGTGCCCTGCGGGCCCTTCAGGACCTCGATGCGGGACATTTCGCCCAGATCGCCGAAGCCCACGCCGTTGCGGGGGCGGTAGACGCCGTCGATGACCACGCCGACCGAACTTTCCAGGCCGGGGTTGTCGCCCACGGTGCCCACGCCGCGGATACGGGCGGTGGTGATGGTCTCGGACGTGGTCGAGGTGACGGTCAGACCCGGCGTCAGGATCTGCATGTCCTTGATGTCGCGGACGCCCGCGTCCTCCAGCACCTGCTGCGAAAGGGACGTCACCACGATCGGCACGTCCTGCAGGCTCTGTTCCCGCTTCTGGGCGGTGACGATGATCTCGTCGACCGACGTCACCTCCTGGGCGGCGGCGCCGGTGGCGGCGACGGCCGTCAGGACGATGGCTGAAGCGGACGTAGTGAGAAGTTTATTGAAGCGCATGGAGCAACCCCCGGCTCTTGAGGCCCGGCGTCCGGTGTGGACGCCGCGGCGTTTCCTGGTCCCTGCGACCCCGCTTCTTCGTGGAAAACGGGGTTCGTCAGTCAACGACTAGTCCAAGGTCTGAATCGCGACAATAAGTCCGGTCGCAATTCCGCCCTGAAACCTGCCGGTGTGACGCGAAAGTGACAGAAAATCGTTACGCAAGGTCAATATTGGCAAGGGTTTCCGGACTTTTCGCTGCTTCCGACCGTGCCCGGCCCTCCTGTTCGCGCCTCCGCCGATAGGCCGAACAGCGCGCCAGAATGACCGATCCGAGCGCCGCGGACGCCAGCGAGCCCGTCAAAACCCCCAGCTTGACCTCGGACTGGACCGGTGAATCCACTGCACCTGGAAAGGCCAGGACGCCGATGAACAGACTCATGGTGAAGCCGACCCCGCAAAGCAGGGAAACGCCGTAGATTTCGGCCCAGGTGGCGTTGGACGGCCGCTTGCCGAGTCGGGTCATGACGGTGAAGACCGTGGCGATCATCACCCCGGCCTGCTTGCCGAAGAAGAGCCCCGCCGCGATCCCCAGGGCCACCGGCGACATCAGCCGGTCGATGGACAGCCCCGCGAACGAGAAGCCGGCCTTGGCGAAGGCGAACAGCGGCAGCACCCCGAAGGCGACCCACGGGTGCAGCACCTCCATGGCGCTTTTCAGCGGGCTTCGCCGACCCTCCACCCGCGCATTGATCGGCACGATGCAGGCGAAGGCGACCCCCGCAAGCGAGGTGCTGAGCTGGGCCTGCACGGAGAAGTACCAGACCCACAGAAAACCCAGGGTCCAGAGGGGGACGCCCAGCCGCCCCTGTCGGGCCAGGGCGCCCAGCCCGATCAGCCCGCCCAGGGCCCAGGCCAGGGGGACCGACTGCACGCCCTCGCTGAAGAAGGCCCCGATAATCAGGATGGCGCCCAGGTCGTCGACGATGGCCAGGGTCAACAGGAAGATGCGCAGCGACGCCGGCAGGCCCCGCGCCACCAGGGCGAAGATGGCCACGGCGAAGGCGATGTCCGTGGCCACCGGAATCGCCCAGCCTGAGGTGGGGCCGCCCGTCCACTCGGCGATCTTCAGATAGACCACCGCCGGGGCGATCATGCCGCCCGCCGCCGCCAACACGGGCGCGGCCAGCTTGCGCGCGTCGGACAGCTCTCCCTTCAGGATCTCGTGCTTGATCTCCAGACCCACGATCAGGAAGAACAGGGCCATCAGCCCTTCCTTGATCCAGTCGGCGATCGTCAGGCGCACGGTGAAATCGCCGATGCTGACCGGCAGATAGGATTTCAGCGCCGCGAAATACTCCCCTGCCCAGGGCGAGTTGGCCACGATCAGGGCCGCCAGCGCCGCCAGCCCCAGCACCGAGCCCGAGGTGGTCTCGGTTTTCAGAAACTCCAGCGTGATCCGCCGCGCCATGACCCCATCCCCCAATGGTTGCTCGTGACGGAGGCTTGCGCCGCAACCCCTGTGCGCGCACCTAGCCCCCATGCCTGTTCTAGATGCCTGCCGCCCCCGACCCGCGTTCTTTCAACTGGGAGACGAGTTCGGCGACGCCGTGAAACCAGCTGCCTTTCCTCAGCACATAACGCGGTTCCGTAACAATCGCGCGGCGATGACGGTGGGGCTGGAAGGGCTGACGGACGCCGAATGGACCGACGCCTTCGGCCGGTTCACGCCCTTGCCCGGCCAGCCCGGGCCGGTGGCCATGCGCTATCACGGGCACCAATTCCGCTCCTACAACCCGGATCTGGGCGACGGACGCGGCTTTCTGGCGGCCCAGATGCTGGAGACGGGGACCGGCCGCCTGCTGGATCTGGCCACCAAGGGGTCGGGCCGGACGCCCTGGTCCCGGGGCGCCGACGGGCGGCTGACCCTCAAGGGCGGGGTGCGCGAGGTGCTGGCCCCGCTGATGCTCGAGGCGCTGGGCGTCCCGACGAGCCGCCCGTTCAGCCTGATCGAGACCGGCGAAGCACTGGAGCGCCAGGACGAGCCCTCTCCCACCCGATCGGCGGTTCTGGTGCGACTGGGCCACAGCCATGTGCGCTTCGGCACGTTCCAGCGGGCGGCGTATCTGGAGCGGCGCGACCAGATCGAGACCCTGATCGAGCACGTGCGGGCGCACTATCATCCGCACGTAGCCGAGGGCGACGCGGCGGGCCTGCTGGCCGCCGTGGTGGAGGCGTCGGCCAGGCTGACCGCCCGCTGGATCGCCGCCGGCTTCGTGCACGGGGTGCTGAACACCGACAATCTGAACGTGACGGGCGAGAGCTTCGACTACGGCCCGTGGCGGTTCCTGCCCCACTACGAGCCCGGCTTCACTGCGGCCTATTTCGACCAGACGGGGCTGTACGCCTTCGCGCGCCAGCCCGAGGCGGTGTTCTGGAACCTGACCCAGCTGGGCGGCGCCCTGCGCATGGTGGGAGACGCCGAGCCCCTGACCGATGCGCTGAACGGTTTTGGCCCGGCCTACATCCGGCACCTGCGCGCGGCCTTCCTGATGCGGCTGGGCGTGAAGAGCCTCGGCGAGGCGGCGGACCAGCGGCTGGTGGACACGACCCTGGCCCTGCTGCGCGAAGGCGGCGAGGCGCTGCGGTGGGAGCCGCTGTTCTTCGACTGGTTCGCCGGCTTCGCCTCGTCCGAGCGCGCCCTGCGCGGGCCGCGCCGGGCGCTGTATCAGGGCGAGGCCTTCGACGCCTTCCGCTTCGCCCTGTTCGAGCATGAGCCGGACCGGCCCGAGCGGCTGGAGCATCCGGTGTTCCGGGCCGACGAGCCGGAGGAAATGCTGATCGACGAGGTGGAGGCCATCTGGGCGGCCATCGCCGAGCGTGATGACTGGACGCCGTTCAGCGACAAGCTGGCGCGCATCGAGGCATGGCGCGGGGCGCTGGGATTTTCAGCCTGAACTGACGATCCCTGAGTTCCGGCGTCAGCCTCGACCGGACCCGCCGCCTCCGGGCGCGGCGGCCATGTCCAGAAGCTGGATGCGGAACACCAGCACCGAATGGGGTGGGATCTGGCCGGACCGGCGCCCGCCGTATCCCAGCTCTGGCGGCACATAGAGCAGCCACTCGTCGCCGACCTTCATGCGCTGCAGCGCCTCGGTCCAGCCGGGCACCACCTGCTCGGGCGTGGTGACATAGGGGCTGCCGCGCTCGAACGAGCTGTCGAACACCGTGCCGTCGATCAGCGAGCCTTCATAGTGCACCCGAACCAGATCGTTGCCGTCCGGGCTGGGCGCCCCGTCCGGGGCGGCGGTCAGCACCTTGTACTGAAGCCCCGACTCCAGCGTCACCACGCCGTCGGCGTCGGCGTTCTCCGCCATGAAGGCGGCGGCCTCGGCCACGCGGGCGTCGTCGTCGCCGGACGCGCTGTCGTTCCCGCCGCAGGCCGCCAGAAGCAGGGCGGCGGCCGCGAGGCTAGCCCATCCGAAGCGCATAGCCGGCATCCTCAAGTCCCTTTCTGATTACATCCGCATGGTGGGCGTCGCGCGTCTCCACCATGATGTCGAACTCCGCACCCTTGGCCGGCACGTCCAGCGCCAGACGGTTGTGCACCACGTCGATGATGTTGCCGCCCGCCCCGCCGATCACGGCGCTCATCTTGGACAGCATGCCTGGCCGGTCGTCGCCGAGGATGCGGTACACCACCAGGCGTTTTTCGCGCACCATCTCGCGGTTCAGCACCACCGCCAGCATGCGGGCGTCGATGTTTCCGCCGCACAGGACAAGGCCGACCCTCTTGCCCTTGAAGCGCTCCGGGTATCGCAGCAGGGCCGCCAGACCGCCGGCGCCGGCGCCCTCGGCCACGGTCTTTTCGAGCGTGACATAGAAGGCCACCGCTCTCTCGAAATCCTCTTCGTCCACCACCAGCACGTCATCCACCAGCGGGTCGGCCAGGGCGAAGGTGATGTCGCCCACCGCCT
>NZ_JADWOW010000033.1:0-59147 GCF_015767455.1 Brevundimonas sp. BAL450 | reverse complement strand
TAGGTGTCGTCGCCGCCCAGACCCTCCATGCGGTCCGCGCCGCCGCCGCCCTTGATGATGTTGGCCGCGTCGTTGCCGATGATGTCGTTGTCCAGATCGTTGCCGACGAGATTGAGCGCCGCGCTGCCCTGGGCTCTCAGGTTCTCCACATGGGTGAAGCGAGCGTCGAAGCTGACCGAGCTCAACACCGTGTCGACGCCGCCGCCGGCCAACTCGATCACCACATCGTTGCGGCTCTCCACATGGTAGATGTCGTCGCCCGCGCCGCCCTCCATGCGGTCCGCGCCCGCGCCACCGTCCAGCACATTGGCGCCCGCGTCGCCGGTCAGGACGTCGTCGAAGGACGAGCCGAGGATGTTCTCGAAGCCCGAAATGACGTCGCCCTCGGCGTGGCCGCCCGAGGCGGTGTTGTCGCTGAGGTTGATGGTCACCCCGGCCGACGAGCCGGCGTAGCTGACGGTGTCGATCCCGTCTCCGCCCTCGAGGATGTCGGCGCCGGCTCCGCCACGGATCAGGTCGTCGCCGTCGCCGCCCGACAGGCGGTTATCGCCGTCGTCGCCGATGAGTTCGTCATCACCATAGCCGCCAAGGACGCCCTCGATGCTGATCAGGGTGTCGCCGTCGCTGCTGGCGCCGGTGGAGAGATCGACCCGCAGGTCCGCATCGTCCTCTTCGTAAGATGCAATGTCGAAGCCGTCCCCGCCGTCGAGGATGTCGGCGCCTTCGCCGCCTTCCAGCCGGTCATCGCCTTCGCCCCCGAACAGGGTGTCATTTCCCTCACCGCCGAACAGTTGGTCGTCGCCGGCCTCGCCGTGCAGGATGTCGTCGCCGCCATCGCCGATCAGGGCGTCGTTTCCGTCCCCGCCGTGAATGACGTTGTCCGCATTGCCGCCGAACAGGATGTCGTCGAAGGCGGAGCCGATCAGGTTTTCGATGCTCTCGAAGCTGTCGCCTTCCGCGCCGTCGTCAGCGGCGTTGAACAGGAGGTCGACATAGACGCGCCGGGAGGCGTTGGCATAGCTGAGGGTGTCGGTCCCGGCCCCGCCGATGAAGGTGTCGGGCCCGACACCGGCCGCGGCGATCAGCAGATCGTCCCCGTCGCCGCCGTCGTAGGTGCGGGCCGGCCCTGCGGTGGCGGTGATGATGTCGTCGCCGGCCCCGCCGCCGACGAAGACGGCGTCGCCGGAATATTCGATCACATCATTCCCGGCCGTGCCGGTGAACGTGTTTCCGGCCTCGCCGGGCGCGTCACGGGTGTCGAGGATCTCCATGACCACATCGCCCGAGGCGCCGATGAAGGTGACGACCATGCGGCCGTCCGGCAGCAGCGCCACGCCCGGCGCCGAGGCGTCCCCGCCCGCCGCGTCGACGACGGCCAGGTCACCGACCGGGTCGCCCAACCCGTCGATTCTTTGGACAACCAGGTTGCCGGTTTCAGCGTCGATGATGGTGACGAGCCAGGTTCCGTCCGGGAGGGTATGCACGCTGGGGGAGGTATCGTCGCCGGCGGCCACTCCAGAAAGTGTTGTCTGTTGCCCGAGGTCGTTGCCGTTGTTCTGGTATCGCTGGCTCACAACGGCGTCGCCGCTCGTCCAGACCATGACGAAACCACCATTCGGCAAGGCGGACAGACTGGGAGAGTGGTCCCCCACGCCGGGTCCACCGTTCGAGAATTCCGTCGCGCGACGGACGACGCCCTCCTGATCCACGATGAAGAGAAGGATCTGGCTATCACCATCGATCAAGGCAGAGACAGCGACCGCATAACTTCCGTTTGCCAGAGCGACGACCGCAGGCTCGCCCTGGATGCCGGCATCCGTCGCGAGGTCGAACAGGTTGGGATCATTAAACGCGGCAGAAGCCGGGCTCGAGGCGTCAAAGACAAAGCCGCGAAGGATGCTCTCCCCCGTTTCCGTCGTTTCGCGCCAGACCGCCAGTCCGGAGGTCTCCGAAGCGACTGCGACCTGAGGATCGAAACCGGAAGGGTTCGCCCCCGATAGCGTTACGTCGAAGAACAGATTGCCCGAGGGGGACGGCGTGCCGGATGCGTCGAACCGGATGATCAGGACATCTTCAAGGCCGGCCTGGTTTCGCTCAAACACAGCGAAGAAGCCGCCGTCCGCCGTCGCCTGGATGTCGCTGTTGCCGGCCAGGTGGCCCTCGGAGCCCACGTTGATGATGAACTCGCCGTTCACCGGATTACCCAGCGGATCCAGGATCTGTCCGACGATGTTGCTGACGGCGGGCTCTCCCGGCGCCTGGGTCGTCGCAGTCCAGGTGATCAGGATGTTGCCGTTGCTGAGAACGGTGACGCGCGCGTCTGCGCGGGTTCCCGCAGTCGTGGTGTTGACGGTGACGGCGTCAAGCCAGGTGGCGGGCGTAGCGGGCATCGGGACGATCCTTGTGTGCGGTTCGACCGGCGGCCGGCGCCGGACGCGGTCGTGGCGATGCAGGCGCCGGTGTCAGGCACGGCTGCGTCGGGATGGCGCCTGTAGAGCACTGCCGCGTGGTCGCCAGCGTTGGAATTGCCGTGGAAACGGCGTTGAAACGGCTGCAGCGCCGGCCGGCTCAGGCTTCGGCGATGAAGCGCCGCACGGCGGCGGTGAAGTCGGCTGCGGCAGGTTCGCGGCCGATCAGCAGATGGTTGTTGCTGTCCAGACCCACGAACTCGGCCGACGGAATGGCGGTGGCCAGCTCCCGACCGGTGGCCATGGGGATGCGGCGGTCGCCCCGGCTGTGGATCACCAGGGTGGGCGCCTTCACCGCACCGAGACGGTGGCGGACGTCCAGCTCGGAGAAGGCCTGAAGGAAGCGCACCGCGTTGCGCGACGAGGTGGTCTGGCGCTGGAACTCGTCGAACCAGTCCAGTTCGTCCGGGGTCGCGTCGGGCATGAAGGTGCCCGAGAAGATGCGCCGGTATGCGGGGTCGGGCCGGCCCCAGCCCGCCTCGGTCAGCACCATGACGGCCTCGCGCTCACGAACCTCCGCCGGAGTGGCGATGTGGCGCCAGCCGGCGGGATAGCCGCCGAACAGGATCAGGTGGGACACCCGCTCCGGATGACGGGCGGCGTACTCGATGGAGACCGAAGCCCCCTGACTGATGCCCAGCAAGGGGAACCGTTCAAGGCCCGCCGCATCGACCACGGCCTCCAGATCGGAGACGAAGGTCTCGAGACTGATCTCGGGCGCGTCCCAGTCCGACAGGCCGCAGCCGCGACTGTCATAGCGGACAAGGCGATGGGTGGCAGCCAGATCGCGATACAGGGGGCTCCAGATGGGCGCTTCCCAGTCGAGCTCCAGATGGGTCAGCCAGTTGGCGGCCTTGACCAGCGGCGGCGCGTCCTCACGCCCCACCGAGGCCCAGGCCAGGCTGACGCCGTCGGCGGCGCGGACGAAGCGGACTGTCTGGCGCGGCCGGGGGGCGTCAGGTCGAGGACGATCGGACGGCGCCGCAGATGTCACAGCGGGCGTCGACCATGCGGGGGCGGTCAGACCCGCATCCCGGAACACCGTCTCCAGCTCGTCGGCGGATCGCCGCGCCTCCTCGGCGCCCCTCGCCCGGCGGGTCATGGCGACCACTGCGCGGGCGGCGTCGGGATCGAACGGCTGGTCGTCCAGCCAGCGCACGGCCCAGACCAGCGCCTCGTCCGCGCCCGTCTCGAAGTCCAGCGCCAGCCGCCGGGCCACCCCCGCTCGCAGCTGGGCGAGAGCCTGACGTTCGCGGTCCAGCCAGACGGCGAAGGCCGGCTGATTGGCGAGCTCGCAGTCGTCCAGCAGGATGTTGTCCGCCGTCCGCCAGGCCTCGGCCAGATCCTCGAAGGCCGCTTCGGGGTCGTCAGCGCAGGCCTGAATCCGGCGCAGGTCGACGTCCACGTCGTCGCTGACGACCTCCACCCGCTCGCGGTCGGCGGTCAGGCGCTCCACCCCGTCGCGGTTCAACAAGGGCCGCAGCTTGGTCAGCGACCAGCGCAGCGCCCCGCGCGGGTCGTCAGGCACCTCCCAGAACAGCTCACAGAGTCGGTCGCGCCGCTGGGGGCTTCTAATCAGGATCAGATACCCCAGCAGGGCGCGGGTCTTCCGCGAGGCCGGAAGCTCGAGCCGACGACCGGCCGCCCAGACCTCCAGGCTTCCAAGCAAATTCACCGCCAAGCCTGGGGAGACGACGGTGGGAGACGCGGCCATGAAGCCTCCGTATTATCCCCGGATACAGACTGAACTGTAACACAGCCGGGCCCCGACGAGAATCAGCGAAACCCGGCCGTAGACGGGGTTTCCGTCCCGGCGCGGGCGTCGTCCTTGCAGCGGATCGAACCTGGCCTAGCGCCCGAACTTCTGGAACTTGATCCGGTGGGGGATGAGGCTGTCGGCGCCGAGGCGGCGCTTCTTGTCTTCCTCGTAGGCTTCGAAATTGCCCTCGAACCATTCCACGTGGCTGTCGCCCTCGAAGGCCAGGATGTGGGTGGCCAGACGGTCCAGGAACCAGCGGTCGTGGGAGATGACCACGGCGCAGCCAGCGAACTGTTCCAGCGCCTCTTCCAGGTTCTGCAGGGTCTCGATGTCCAGATCGTTGGTCGGTTCGTCGAGCAGGATCAGGTTGCCGCCGGACGCCAGGGTCTTGGCCAGGTGCACGCGGTTACGCTCACCGCCCGACAGCTGGCCGACCTTCTTCTGCTGGTCGCCGCCCTTGAAGTTGAAGCTGCCCACATAGGCGCGGGTGTTGATCTCGCGCTTGCCGACCATCATCACGTCGGTGCCGCCGGAGATGGCCTGCCAGATGGTCTCGTCCGGCTTCAGGTCGTCGCGGGACTGGTCCACATATGCCAGCTTGACGGTCTCGCCGACCTTGATGGTGCCGCCGTCGGGCTGCTCCTGGCCGGTGATCAGCTTGAACATGGTCGACTTGCCGGCGCCGTTGGGGCCGATGACGCCGACGATGCCGTTGGGCGGCAGCTTGAAGGTCAGGTTGTCGAACAGCAGCTTGTCGCCATAAGACTTCTGCAGGCCCTCGACCTCCAGCACCACATTGCCCAGGCGCGGCCCGGGCGGAATCTGGATGTGGGCGTGGGTCTGGGCGCCGCGGGCGCTCTCCTGCTCCTCGACCATGCGCTCATAGGCGGCCAGACGGGCCTTGGACTTGGCCTGACGGGCCTTGGCGCCCGAGCGGACCCATTCCAGTTCGCGGGTCAGGGCGCGCTGGCGGGCTTCGGATTCGGAGTTCTCCTGAACCACGCGCTTCTGCTTGGCCTCCAGCCAGCTGGAGTAGTTGCCCTCGTGGGGGTGGCCCTTGCCGCGGTCCAGCTCCAGCGTCCACTTGGTGACGAGGTCGAGGAAGTAGCGATCGTGGGTCACCAGGATGACGCAGCCGGGGAAGTTCTCCAGGTGGTGCTGCAGCCAGGCCACGGACTCGGCGTCCAGGTGGTTGGTCGGTTCGTCGAGCAGCAGCATGTCCGGCTTGCTGAGCAGCAGGCGGGCCAGGGCCACGCGGCGCTTCTCACCGCCGGACAGGTTGGTGACCTCCCAGTCGTCGGGCGGACAGCGCAGGGCGTCCATGGCCATCTCGATGCGGCTGTCGATGTCCCAGACGTCGGCGGCGTCGATCTTCTCCTGCAGCGCCGTCATCTCTTCCATCAGCGCGTCGGAGTAGTCCTCGGCCATCTCGGCGGCGATGGCGTTGAAGCGCTCGACCCACTGTTTCTCCTCGCACCAGGCCTCGACGTTCTGACGCACGTTCAGCTCGGGGTTCAGGTGCGGCTCCTGCTCCAGATAGCCGCGCTTGATGCCGTCGGCGGCCTTGGCCTCGCCCGAGAACTCGCTGTCGAGACCGGCCATGATCTTCAGCAGGGTGGATTTACCGGAGCCGTTGACCCCGACCACGCCGATCTTGGCGTCGTTGTAGAAGCTGAGCCAGATGTTCTCGAAGATCTTCTTGCCGCCAGGAAAGGTCTTGGTCAGGCCCTGCATCTGGAAGATGTATTGCTGCGCCATGAGGTGCGGTGCGCCCTTGCTTGCGTTCGTGTGGGGAGGTTGCGCGGGATGTAGCGATTGCGAGGGCTTTAGGCAAACGCAGCGGCGTCAGTCCCGGGCCGGAAGCAGCGCCAGCAGGCCGTGGGTGAAGCCGCGCGGGGCCACGGTCAGGTGGTCCTCGTCGTTCAGAACCTCGCTGGAGAGGGTCAGTCCCTCATAGTTGCGGGACCGGAGCCGCGCCTCGAAGCGGGCGTTGTCGCCGACCATGTCATAGCGGTTGTTGCGCCGCCCCCCGCCCGGAACCTCGTACTCCCCGATGTACATATAGACCCGCGCCGGCAGGGCCGTATGGGCGCGGGCGTAGTCGGCCTCGGCCCGCATCATGGCGTGATCGCCGAACCAGAAGGACGGGCTGCCGAGGATATAGCCGTCGAACAGCGTGGGCTCGCTGAACATGATCTGGGCGCCCAGCAGGCCGCCGTAGGAATGGCCCAGCAGGATGCGGCGCGCCGGATCACCCCGGAAGCGGCCTTCGATGAAGGGCAGGACCTGCGTCTTCAGATAGGTCTGGTAGGCCGCGCCGCCGCCGGTCCGGTCATTGATCGCGACAGGGGTGTAGTCGCGGGCGCGGCTGGCCATTCCGCCCTCGCCCACCGCATAGGACAGGCCGACCAGGATGAACTCCTCGATGACCGGCTCGTTCAGGTTCACCCGGCGGGTGATCTGGCGCAGCAGCGGGAAGGCGTAGTCGGCGTCGGTGACGTAGAGCACGGGATAGCGGCGGTCCGGTTCGGCGCCATAGCTGGGCGGGAGGGCGACGAAGACCTGATAGTCGCGGCCGGACACCGGATCGGGCACGTCCCAGACCTGGGTGCCGAGGATTTCGTAGGGGCTCCCCTGCCCGCGCTGGGCGGTCGCTGATGAGGGCGGCTGGGCCGGTGGCTGTTCTGCGCTCGTCGCCGTATCGCCACAGGCCGACAAGCCCACTGTCAGCAAACCCGCCAGCATCAACCCTCGTCTCAGCATCGCACACCTCTCTGAAGCTTGGCCGCAGGGATGACGAGGCGCGGGGACCGAAATATGACGCTCAGGCGTAGTTGAAGCTGATGGAGACCCGCTCGGCCTTCGCGGCGTTGGGGGGGACCTCGTGGCGGAGCCAGCTTTCCCACATCAGGATCGTGCCCTCGGCGGGCGCCAGATAGACGAAGGGGCGCTCGGCCTCGGGGGCGTCGGCGTGGACGGCCGGGCGGGCCATCATCATGGGCAGGCGCGGGTCTTCCAGCTTGAGGGACGAGGCCCCGTCGGGGACCGCCAGATAGACCGTGCCCGACAGGAAGGCGTGGGGGTGGATGTGGCCGGTGTGGCCGCCGCCGGGCTTCAGGACATTCACCCACAGGTTGTCGAGGCGGGGCTTTCGGGCCAGGTCGAAGTTCAGCGCCTTCGCATAGGCAGCGGCGTGGCGATCAAGGTGGCGCTTGAGCTCGGCGAACTCGGGGAAGCGGCGCGGCAGGTCGTTCAACGACCCGTATGACGTGTAACCGCGATAGCCATGGCTGCGGCACCAGACGCGCCCGGCCGTGTCCTCGGACGCCAGCATGGCGATGAGGTCCAGCAGGCTTTCGTTGAGGAGCTCGAAACCGGATGTGTCGGCCAGAGAGGCCTCATAGACCTGGGTGACGAAGAGGGGGCGCAGGGACATGGCCAGCCGGAGATGGGCCCGATCGGGCGGGGTGGAAGTGAGACTCCGGGACGAAAAAACAGTGCAATGGAGTGCAATGGAGTGCAATGGAGTCTAACGCGCCGAAAAAAACAGGGTCTGAATTGTCTGAATAGTCTGAAATCGCCCTCCTGCTCGCAGATTCGCCGCGCGCCATTATAGGGCCGGTGGAGAGAGCGGGGGAAAAAGGCGGTCCCAGGGACGCCAACCCTTGTCCGCAAGGCGGTCCGGAGACGGAGAAAGCGGGATTTAGCGGGTTGCGGCTCAACCGGACCGGGCGGTTTATGTTTGAGGGTCGCCGGCTGTCCGCTACCCTGTCCGACAGGCGGGCGGATGGACCAGGGGCTTCGATGACACAATCGGGAACGGACGCCAGCTGGCACTGGAGCGACTATTGGCGCGACGCCAAGCCCGAGGTTCTGACCACGGGGCCAGCCGGGGGCCGCCGCCCGTTCGAAGCCCGAACCCTGTGGCTGTCTTTCTTCTCGGAACTCGCGCCGGGCTCCCACGTGCTCGACCTGGCCACCGGCGGGGGGCAGGTGGCGGGCTATGCCTGCGAAGCGGCGAGGCTGGGCGAGCGTGCGTTCGAGGTCGTGGGCGTCGATTACGCTGACCTTCCCTTGAGCAAGGGTCCGTTCAGGCTGGTCGGGGGCGTCCGCCTCGAGCAATTGCCCTTCGAGGCCGCAACATTCGACGCCGCCTCGTCACAGTTCGGGATCGAATATGCCGATCGCCGGGCCGCCCTGGCGGAACTGGCCCGTGTTCTGAAGCCCGGGGCCCCCGCGCTGCTCCTGATGCATCACGAAAACAGCGTCATCACCCAGCAGGCCCGGACGCAGTTGACCGCCCTGGACCGCGTCGAGGGGGGCGGAGCCTTGATCAGATTGGCCCGACAGGCGTTCCGGGCGCATCAGGCGAACCTGTCCGGCGACAAGGTCAGAGCGGCCGAAACGGCGTTCCGGAAGGCTGTGGCCCGCGCACAGACCCGGTTGGGTGATGACGCCAGAGCCATGACCGCCCGTCAGTATCTGGGCTTCATGGCCGACCTGGCCGGGCGTAGCGCGGCCTATCGCCCGGAAAGCGCCCTGCAGAGCCTGGCCCAGGCGGAAACGGCCAACACGGCCTGGCGCCGTCGTCAGCATAGCCAGATCCGGTCCGCGCTGGATGAGGCCGGCATGTCAGCCTTCCTGAGCCAGGCCCGGGATCGCGGCCTGACGGTCGAGCAGAAGGCGGAGGCATACGACGATCACAGCGCGCTCATCGGCTGGCGTATCAGGCTGAAGAAGACCGGGTGACCTGACCGCCCTACTCCAGCCCCACCTCTTCCGGGGTGGCGGGCGGGGTGGTGATGTTTTCGCGCAGGCGGCGGGCGGCGTGCTCGCAGCGGCCCGGCAGACCGAAGAACAGGCCGAACACTTCACTGCGCGAGGCTTCCTCCTCGCGGGCGATGGCGGCGTCCCACAGGGCGGTGCGCTCGGCGGCGGCGGCCTCGGCGGCGGCGAGGCTCTCGGGCGACTGGCGATCGCGGGCGGCGTTCAGACCGGCCTGGAAATCGGCGGCCTCGAGCCGGCCCAGACGCATGATCTCCTGATCCAGGTCCGACGGATCGGTCAGGGTCTCACCCAGACGCACATGGCCCGTGACCAGGGCCTCGCACCAGGCGGTGAGCGCATAGTCGTCGGTCGGGGCGCCGGGCGGCAGGGCGTAGGAATAGGCGATCGCCTCGCGAACCCGCACAGAGTCCGTGCTTTCAACTGCAGTGCCGCCTGTGCGGATGGGGCCGTCGTCGACGGGCTGGGCGGCGAGAGCGGCGATGAAGGCGAAAAGAACGGACATGCGGCTTCCTGAATAGCGAATGGCGTCGTGGACAGACGCAGGGCGCCCGAACCAGCGACCCTAACGCATGAACGGCCCAGGTGGTTTTTGTGGGGCGGCGAAATAGCGCATCGGCCAAGAAAAAAGGGCGGCGGACCCGAAAGTCCGCCGCCCCGATTTCACACTGACAGCTTCTTTTAGAAGTCGGCGGTGACGCCGAAGAAGATGTAGCGGCCCATGGAGTCATAGACGCCCGGGTAGGTGTTGCCGTTGCCGCCGCCCGAGTAGCTGAGGGGCGGATCCTTGTCGAACACGTTGTTGATGCCGACGCGGAAGCGGGTGTTGTCGAACGCCTGCCAGGTGGCCCCGATGTCGAACCAGTTGTAGGCGTCGAAGTAGCGGTCGATGCGGGTCGAGTTGGCCGGCAGATTGTAGTGCTCGACTTCACCGTGGTAGCGCCAGGTCAGCAGCAGGTTCACGTCCCAGGGGGTGGACCAGCTGGTGGTGAACCGGTGACGCCATTCGGGAGCGCCGAAGCCGCAGTTGTTTTCGTAGAAGCCGACGCATTCCAGACCCGGAGCGCCGTCGAACGGGGTGTTCTCCAGCGTTTCCAGCCAGGTGCCGGTCATGTTGAAGGCCAGGCCGCCCATGCCCGTCAGACCGAAGTCGTCCAGGTTCATGTTGTAGTTGACGACCACGTCCACGCCCTTGGTCACTTCACCACCGGTGTTGATGGTGAGGTTTTCCACGAAGCCGGTGTTGGTCCACAGCTGGCCACCCGCCGAACGGTTGAGACGGGCGCAGGCCGCCGCATCCGGGCTCGAGAAGGCGCCGAGGCCGTAGCAGGCGTCGATGGTGTTGTTGGCGCCGAAGGTGCCGATGGCGCCTTCGATCTCGATGTCGAAATAGTCGATCGACATGTTGAAGCCCGGCAGGAAGGTCGGGGTGAAGACCACACCATAGGTATAGGTGTCGGCTTCTTCCGCGTTCAGGGCCGGGTTGCCGCCGGTCAGGTTGTTGTACTGACCCGCCGGGCTGTCGATGAACGCCTGGCCGTAGTTGGCGGCCGGGACGCCCGTGGCGGTGCACTGGGCCAGAGTGGCCGTAGCCGCCGCGCCGCAGGGATCGCCGCCGCCGCGACCGAACAGGACCACGTTCTGGGCGTTGAAGAAGTTGAACACGTTGGGCGCACGAACCGCACGGGCATAGGAAGCCCGGAAGCGGACATCGCTGGTGGGCGCCCAGTCGAGGCCGATCTTGTAGGTGTCGGTGTCCTCGGCGAGGTTGTACTTCGAGTGACGATAGGCGGCGTCCAGGGTGATGGACTCGGCGAAGGGCAGGCCTTCCGCGATCGGGAAGATCAGCTCCGCGAAGTAGTCGCGCGCCACGGTGGCGCCGGAGATGCCGATGAAGGCGCCGCCCTGACCCGCGCCGTCGCCCGACTGATAGCCGGAGTCGGTGTTCACGGTCAGGTAGTCACGACGGTATTCCGTACCGAAGGCGACCTGCATGCCCGAGGAGGCCCAGGGGCTCTGCACGCCGTAGACGCCCAGGTCGCCGGTCATGGCGGCGGTCAGGACCTGATTGGTCACATAGCCGGTCGCGATCAGCGGCAGGGTCAGATAGTCGATCTGCTCCTGGGTGATGCCGCCCGGACGGAACGGGTTGTAGGGCACGCAGTTGGGGTCCGTGCCATCGACGACCGAGCGACAGGTCGGGGTGCCGCCCACGTCCACCACGTCAAGGGCGCGGCCCAGACGCTGGGTCGAGAAGTCGCCGAGGTAGCGGTCGGTGTACTGCACGCGGGCGTATTGCGCCGTCAGGTCGTAGGACCAGGCGTCGCTGATGTCGCCGCGCAGGCCGCCGACGAGGCGGTAGGAGTTCAGGTTGTAGTCCTGAATCCGCGGGCCGCCTTCGACGTTACGACGGCCGACGTAGAACAGGACGTCCTCGTCCGCCGCGATCTGGGCCGGGGTACAGATCAGCGCCGACTGCTGGGCCGACAGGAGCGGGTTTCCGCAGTTGATGCTGTCGTTGTTGAAGAACGAACCCGAGGGCGCGATCTGGGCCAGGGTCGAGCTGTCGGTGAACATCAGCTGGGTGTAGACCTCAGCCGCGCGGTTCAGCTCGTAGTTGGCGAACACGCCGAAGGAGTAACGCTCTTCCGGACGCATGTAGTAGTTGATCGGCGCGTAGTTGTACGCGTGGATGTTCGGGTTGTACGGAATGAACTCGCCGGCCGGGTTGTTCGGGTTCAGCGTGTAGCCATAGGTGGCGAAGTCGGTGAAGTAGCCGCCCGAGCTGGTGGCCGAACCGCCGCAGCTGAAGGTGTCGGGGCCGCTGGCCGCATTCGGGGCGCCGGCGGCGCAGGCCGAGTAGTCGCGGTCCGCCTGGAACACCGGGTTGTTTTCACGATAGGTGAAATAGCCGGTGATGTTGCCGCGGCCGCCGTCGACGTCGGTGCCGACGACCAGGCTGAACTGCGAGGTCTCGCCGTCACGGACATTGTTGTCCGGCAGCCGGAACTCGCCAGGGTTGGTGAGACCGCGACGGGCGATTTCCTGGCTGATGTTGCCCACGCCGTCGAAGTCGTTCTCGTGCTGGTAGAAGCCGTACTGGGCGTCAACGCGCACGCCTTCGAAATTCTTGCGCATGATGAAGTTGACGACACCGGCCACGGCGTCGGCGCCGTAAACGGCGGAAGCGCCGCCGGTGTAGACTTCAACCCGCTCCACCATGACGGCGGGGATCTGGTTCAGGTCGGCGGCGGCGATGGCCGGCGAGCCGTAGGGCATGCGGCGGCCGTCGATCAGGACGACGGTGCGGTTCGGGCCGAGGCCGCGCAGGTCGACCGTGGCGGTGCCGGACGAGCCGTTCACGACGGTCGAGGTCTGACCGGCGAAGACCTGCGGCAGCTGGTTGACCAGATCCTCAACGCGGGACACGCCGGCGTTGGTGATGTCCTCGCCCGTGACCTGGGTCACCGGGCTGGTGGTCACCAGGTTCGCCTGGGCGATACGCGTACCGGTGATGACGATCTCGTCGACACGGGTCGCTTCCTGGTCCTGAGCCTGCGCCATGGCAGGGGTCGCGGCAAGCGCGAGCAGCGCAGCGCCGCCGATCATCGTCGAGGCCAGCAGGCGCTCACGAGTATTCTGGATGTTCAAGGGTCACCCTCCTGAGACCGGCGATTTGTATCGGCCAAAATGACCGACCTGCCCCCGCCCGGTACGTTTGATTCAGCAGTCATCCGCGGAAATATTTCCGGCAGATTGAAGGGCACGATAGGAATTGCGACCTTATAGCGTCAACGGAATTACAGGGCTGTAAGGTTGTCGTCGTCGGACTGTCGCATTCGCGCCACGGTTCTGTCGCTGTGGGGCCTTGCTGGCGGCGCGCGTTTCGCGGTGGCATACAGGGTCGAATTCCGTCGGCGACAGAAGGCCTCGCACCATGACTTTCCTCAGAACGGCCCTGCCCCTCCTGGCGGCCTTGGCCATCCCCGCGCTCGCCCAGGCACAGGAGGCCCCCCGGCCCGAGCTGCTGAACCGCCTGACCGACTGCCGGGCCATGACCGATCCGGCGGCGCGGCTGTCCTGCTACGACACGGCGGTGGAGGCGCTGGACGCCGCTGAACGTCAGGGCGAAGTGGTGGTGGTCGACCGCGCCCAGGTGCGCGAGAGCCGCCGGGCCCTGTTCGGCTTCGAAATGCCCAGCCTGCCGGCCTTCGGACGGGTGACGGCGGCCGAGGACGAGGTCTCCAGCGTGGAGACCACCCTGACCCGCGCCAGCCGCGGCGGCGACGGAAAATGGGTGTTCCGCCTGGCCGACGGCTCCACATGGCGCCAGATCGATTCGGAATCGGTGTTCTTTTCCAACCGCGAGGGGACCGAGGTGCGGGTGCGCCGGGCGTCCATGGGCAGCTTCATGATGACCCTGGGAAGCAGCCGCGCCGTGCGCGTGCGACGGGACCAGTGAGCTTCCGGCCGCTGGCGCCCGGCGTGCGGGTCTGGGGCCAGATTCACGCGGACGACGTGGTCCGGGCGAAGGACCTGGGGGTCACGCTGATCGTCAACAACCGGCCAGACGGCGAGGAGCCGGGGCAACCCGCCTCCGCACAGGTTGAAGCCTGGGCGCGGGCGGCCGGACTGGACTACGCCTCGGTCCCCGTCCGGGGCCGTCCGACGCCCGAGGACGCGGCGGCCCTGGCGGACCTGCTGGCGAAGACGGACTCGGCCCTGATCTTCTGCCGATCCGGCATGCGCTCGACCGCCGCATGGGCCATGGCCCAGACGGCTTCGGGGGCGATGAGCCCGGACGAGGCGCGGGCGGCGGCGGCGGCGGCCGGTTATGATCTCTCGGGTCTGCCGCTCTAGCGCTGGACGGCCACGCGGGCGGCGTAGGGCGCGGCCGGTTCGGGCGTGCAGGCGGCGGTGATCAGCTGCGCCGCCATGAGACACAGCACGGCGGCGGCCAGGGGCTGGAGCCGATTTGAGACAGTGATGAGGGCGTCCAGGGCGATGATTCGGGCCATTTCGGCGTCTCCGGGCGTTTCAGACCGCCTTGACCGCAAGCTCCGCGCCGTCCGGAATGGGACGCCATGATCCCCTTCGTGAAAGCCTTCGATCCGGAATACGGCGTCTGCCGCCGCGTCTCGCCGCGCATCCGGCGGGTTGTCGCGAACAATCCGGGGCCGTTCACTTTCACAGGGACCGGGACCTACATCGTGGGGAACGGGACGGTGGCGGTGATCGACCCGGGGCCGGACGACGGGGCGCATCTGGAGGCGCTGCTGGCGGCGGTGGAGGGCGAGACGGTCAGCCATGTGCTGGTGACCCACACCCACCGGGACCACGCGCCGCTGGCCCGGCCGTTCGCGGACGCGGTGGGCGCTCTGGTGCTGGCGGCCCGGCCGCCGGCGCGCGAGACCCACGCCTCGGGGGCGCTGGACGAGGCGGAGGACCAGACGTTCCGTCCGGACGTGATTCTGAGTGATGGCGACCGGATCGCGGGGCCGGACTGGACCCTGGAGACCCTGGCCACGCCGGGCCATGCCTCCAACCATCTGGCCTTCGCCCTGATCGAGGAGAACGCCCTGTTCAGCGGCGACCATGTGATGGGCTGGGCCACCTCGGTCGTGGCGCCGCCCGACGGGGACATGGGCGCCTATATGGACAGCCTTGAGCGGGTGACGGCGCGGGGTTTCGACACGCTGTGGCCCACCCACGGCGCGCCGGTGACGGACGTGGCCCCTTTCCTGACGGCCTACAAGGCGCACCGGCTGGAGCGGGAGGCGCAGATCCTGGCGCGGCTTGAAGCGGGCGACCGGACCATCGGCGAGATGGTCCCGGGCCTGTATGCGGCGGTGGACGCGCGGCTGTGGCCCGCAGCGTCCCTGTCAGTGCTGGCGCACCTGATCGACCTGACCCGGCGGGGCGTGGTCGTGAGTGACGGGGAGCCGGGGCTCGGCGCGGCGTTCGCCCCTCGGTGAGGGCGATCACCGTGGCCCTGATGCATCACCTTGCCGGACACGCGCCGACAGACGGCCGGGTTCGCAGGACTGTTACAGAACTCAAACGGCCACGTCACAGAGCTTGGCCATTAGCGGACCTCGAACGCCGTTAGGCCGGGTGCGGACCAATCCCGCCCGGTTTTCGGCATCCACCGAGGACCGCACCATCATGACCCTGACCGCCCGAGCCCTCGCCACCGCCTCCGTGCTGGCCCTGCTCGCCCCCGCCGCCGTACACGCCCAGGCTCCCGCCGGGCAGATCCAGGGTCGCGTGACCTCGGCCGAGACCGGCGCGCCCCTGGCCGGCGCCCGGGTGAGCGTGGCGGGCAGCCCCGTGGTCGCCCTGACCGACGAAGCCGGCGCCTTCACCCTGACGGGCGTGCCCGCGGGCGCAGCCACGGTGACGGTCAGCTATCTGGGCCTGGCGGACACCAGCGCCGCCGTCGAGGTCGCCGCCGGCCGCGCGGCCAGCCTCAACATCGCCCTGGGCGGCGAGGCGGGCGTGACCGTGGACGCGGTGGTGGTGATGTCGCAGCGCATCGCCCAGAACGACGCCCTGAACCGCTATCGCAACTCCGACGCCATCGCCAACTATGTGGCCGCCGACGACATCGGCCAGTTCGTCGACCAGAACGTGGCCGAGAGCCTGCAGCGCCTGCCGGGCGTGTCCATCACCCGCGACCAGGGCGAAGGCCGCTTCGTCAGCGTGCGTGGCGTCGGCCCGGGCCTGAGCACCGTGACCGTCAACGGCATGCGCATCGGCACCCCCGAGGACAGCGACCGCGCCGTGCCGCTGGACGTGATCCCGTCGGGCTCCATCGACCTGCTGGAAATCGTCAAGGTTCCCACCCCTAACATGCCGGGCGACGCCATCGGCGGCTCCATCGACGTGCGCTCGGGCTCGCCGTTCAACGAGAACCAGAACTACAATTTCCGCTACCGCCTTGAAGGCTCGTACAGCGAGCTGAGCGAGGACTTCAATCCGGAAGCGCGCCTGAACTACACCAGCCTGTTCAGCGTCGGCGGCGGCCAGGACAACCTGGGCGTCTCGCTGGGCATGAACTACCTGGACCGCACCTTCGAATCGAACAACCTCGAGGCGGCCTACAGCTTCAACGACGACCTGGGCGACGACGAGTTCGTCATCGAGGAAATCCAGCTGCGCAAGTACTTCGTCAACCGCGAACGCTTCGGCGCCAACCTGAACCTGGAATACCGGCCGACGGCGAACGACACCTTCTTCGCCAACGCCCTGTTCAGCCGCTTCACCGACGCCGAGACGCGCCAGCGCAGCATCTTCGTGTTCGCCGACGGCGACCTGACCGCCTTCAACGGCGAGGCCGCCACGTTCGAGGACATCGATGAAGACGGCTTCCGTCGCCGCATCCGTTTCCGCACCAAGGACCAGGACACCCTGGCCCTGGCCTTCGGGGGCGAGCATCAGCGCGGTCTGTGGTCGTTCGACTACCGCATCGGCCACTCCATGACCGACGAGAACGTGCCCGACGAGATCGAGGGCCGCTTCGAGAATGATCAGTCGCCGCTGGACGCCGTCGTGCGCCAGGGCGCGGGCATGCCGACCTTCCAGATCCTGTCGGGCGGCGCCGCGGACACCAGCTACCTGGACAACGCCAACTACGCCTTCGACCGCGTGGTGTTGGCGCCCAAGTTCGTGGACGACGACGACACCAACCTGAACTTCAACGTCGAGCGGGCCGAAGCCTTCGGCGTGGCGGGCTTCACCCTGAGCGGCGGCATCGACCTGCGCTTCAAGCGCAAGGTGACGGATGTGGGCGAAACCGAGCTGCGCAACGTGCCGGATATCCGGCTGGACCAGTTCACCACCGGAGCGCCCGGCTATCCGTTCCACCCCCTGGGCGACGGGATCAGCAGCGCCGGCTTCGTGGACTTCTTCAACACCAACCGCTCAAGCATCCTCGAGCGGCCCCAGGACGTCGAGGACAACCTGATCCTCAACACCGCCGAAGACTATTCTGCGGATGAGGACGTCTCGGCCGGTTATCTGATGGGCACCTGGGACTCCGGCCCCTGGCGCTTCATCGTCGGCGCCCGCGTCGAGCACACCGAATATTCGGCTCAGGGTTCGGAGCTGAACTTCGACGACAGCGGCGACCTGACCATCAATCCCCGCTCGGTGGAATCCAGCTACACCAACGTGCTGCCGGGCATTCACGCCCGCTTCACCCCGCGCGACGACCTGGTCATCCGCGCGGCCTGGAGCAACACCATCGCGCGGCCCAGCTTCGGCGACCAGTCGCCCCGCTTCGAGATCAACAACGAGGATCTCGAGATCAACATGGGCAACCCCGATCTGGAGCCCTACGAGTCCAGCAACCTCGACCTGCTGCTGGACTGGTATCCCGGCGGCGGTTCGGTGATGTCGGTGGGCGTGTTCTCCAAGGAGCTGGACAGCTACATCGTCGAGCGCACCTTCCAGAATGACGCCCAGTTCCCGGGCTTCGAGGTCACGCGCCCGGTCAACGGCACCGACGCCTCGATCCGCGGCATCGAGCTGAACCTGGAGCAGGAGCTGGGCCGCTGGGCGCCGGCGCTGGACGGCTTCCTGGTGGGCGCCAACGCCACCCTGCTGGACACCGAGTTCACCGTGGACGGCCGCACCGAGACCTTCAGCCTCCCCCAGGCGGCGGAAGAGAGCGCAAACTTCTACGTCGGCTACGAGCAGGGCCGTTTCAGCGGCCGCGTCAGCTATTCGTTCCGCGGCGAGTACCTGGAGGAGATCGGCGACAGCCGCGAGTTCGACGTCTATGTGATGGAGAGCCAGCAGCTGGACCTGACCGCCTCGTTCCGCGTGAACGACGCCATCGAGGTGCTGTTCGAAGCGCAGAATCTGCTGGACGATCCGCTGGAGCTCTATCAGGGCACGCCGGCCACCACCCTGCAGTTCGAGGAATACGGCGCCACCTTCGCCATCGGGCTCAAGGGCCGGTTCTGATCCTCAACCGATAGAGACACTCCGCCTCGCCTCCCCCGCCCCGTGCGGGGGAGGTTTTTCTTTGGAATCAGAGCTCCAGGGCGCAGCGTTCGTGGATGGTGGGACGGCTGACGACCACGCGGGACAGGCCCGGCCAGGCGGGGGTGAGGCGCCGGGCGAACCACAGGCACAGGTGTTCAAGGGAGGGGACCTCGAGGCCAGCGTGCTCGTTCAGCATGCCGTGGTCCAGCTCCCCGGCGGCGGCTTTCAGGGCGGCGTCCAGCGCATTCAGGTCCGCAACCCAGCCGTTGGCGTCCAGCCGGTCGGAGCGGATCGACACCTCCACCTGGAACGAGTGGCCGTGGATGCGCCGATAGGGGCTGCCCTCCGGCTCGTTCGGAAAGTGGTGCGCCGCGTCGAAGGTCGCGGCCTTGGTGATTTCGAAGACAGGCTTGGTCATGTCAGGGTCAACGCACGCCGATGTATTTGTGGGTCTGGACGCTGAGGCGCCATTTGGGGTGTTGCAGGCAGTAATCCATGGCCGCCGCCGTGTTGGCCTCGGTGTCGGGGCCGTCCATGGGCTGGAGCCAGAAGCGTTCGAAGTCCATGTCGGCGAACTGCTCGGGCCGGGCCAGCGCCTGCGGATAGACCAGTTTCAGCTCCTGCCCCGTGGTCTGGAGCACCGGGGCGTCGGCCTTGGGGCTGACGCAGATCCAGTCGAGGCCGTCCGGCGCCACGACGGTGCCGTTGGTCTCCACCGCGATCTCGAAGCCCCGCGCGTGCAGGGCGGCGATCAGAGGCGGGTCCAGCTGCAGCAGGGGCTCGCCGCCCGTGCAGACCACCAGACGGGGACCGCCCGCCCCGCCCCGCCACAGGGACGCGACGCGGTCGGCCAGAGCCTCGGGCGCGGCGAACTTGCCGCCGTCAGGGCCGACGCCGACAAAATCGGTGTCGCAGAACGAGCAGACGGCCGTGGCGCGGTCCTGTTCGCGCCCGCTCCACAGGTTGCAGCCGGAAAAACGCAGGAACACGGCGGGACGGCCGGCCTGTCCGCCCTCGCCCTGAACGGTGAGGAAGATTTCCTTGACGGTGTAGGTCACGCGCCCGCCGCCCACTGGTCATAGCCGGCCGCGCGCAGCTCGCACGCCGGGCAGGTTCCGCAGCCGTAGCCCCACGGGTGACGGTGATCCCGGTCGCCCAGATAGCAGGTGTGGCTGTCCTCGATGATCAGCTGGACCAGGGCATCGCCGCCCAGATCGTGGGCCAGGGCCCAGGTCTCGGCCTTGGTCAGCTGCATCAGAGGCGTTTCGATGGAGACCGGCTTGTCCAGACCCAGCGACAGGGCCTGCTGCATGGCGTCCATGGTCTCGCGACGGCAGTCCGGATAGCCGGAAAAGTCGGTCTCGCACATGCCGCCCACCAGCACCTGCAGCCCGCGCCGGTCGGCCAGGGCCGCGGCGTAGGTCAGGAACACCAGATTGCGGCCCGGCACGAAGGTGGTGGGCAGGCCGCGGGCGTCCATCTCGATGGCCCGGTCACTGGTCAGGGCGCTGTCGGCGATGCGGCCGAAGCCGGTGATGTCCACCACATGGTCCGGGCCGAGGCGGTCCGCGACACCGGGCAGGACTCGGGCCATGCCGTCGCGCACCCTGAGTCGCGCCTGCATCTCGACCGCGTGGCGCTGGCCATAGTCGAAGCCCATGGTCTCGACCCGCGCGAAACGGCCCAGCGCCCAGGCCAGGCACGTGGCGCTGTCCTGCCCGCCCGAGAACAGAACCAGGGCGGAGGACGAAGGGTTGATCGAGGAAGCGCTCATGACAAATCTGCGGTCGGCCCGGGGGCCGCGCGCATGCAAGGGAGTCCAGTGATGAAAAACGAAGTGGCGGTGCTTTACACCACATGGCCCGATGCGGAAAGCGCGGCGGCGGCCGGGCGGACTCTGGTGGGTGAGCGGCTGTGCGCCTGCGTCAACATCCTGGGGCCCATGCGGTCGATCTATCGCTGGGAGGACGCGGTGGAGGAGAGCGTGGAGATCCCGGCCCTGTTCAAGACCACCGCCGACGTCGCGGCCGTCCTGAAGAGCCGCATTCTGGCGCTGCACCCCTACGATACCGCCTGCGTCCTGATGCTACCGGTATCAACGGAGGGGTCCTCAGGGGCCTTCACCGCCTGGGTCACGGACAATGTAACAGCGATATCAGAATGATTTTGCTGACCTTTCCCGATTCATCCCCAGCTTAACCCTTCCGCAAAGCCTGCTGGGGCATTGTCGCTCGGTAACAGGGAGTTCTCGGCCGTATGCCGACGATCGAGTCCATTGCCGAACGGGCCACCCCGGCCGGCCTCAAGACCCTCGGTCACGAGGTGTACGCGCGGTTCCAGGCGGAGCCCGACACCCTTGTCATACCTGTCGTCGAGAACGGTCGCCCGATCGGCCTGATCGAACGGGATAATTTCCTGCTGAAGTTCGCCGGCGATCACGGTCATGCCCGCTACGCCCACCGGACCATCGACATTGTCATGGACGCCGAGCCCGCCGTTGTGGAGGCCGGGGTCCACATCGACGCCTTCGCCGGCCCCATCCTGAACAGCGGCCCCGGCGCCCTTCTGCGCGGCTTCATCGTCACCCGTGACGGGGCCTACTGGGGCGTCGGCTCGGCCGTGGCCCTGCTGCGCGCGGCCAGCGAGGGCAAGGATCGTCAGATCCGCGCCCTGGCCGAACAGGAAGAGACCCGCGCCCAGGAGCAGGAACGCGCCGTGGCCGTGGCGCGCGGCCGCTATGATTTTCTCAATGCCCTGAACCATGACCTGCGCACCCCCCTGAACGGGGTGCTGGCGGTGGGCGAACTGTTGCAGCGTCAACCGCTGGGCGCCAACGCCCAGGCTCACGTGCAGACCATCGTGGACTCCTCCGAGACCCTGCTGCGCATCCTGCAGGACGCCATGGACCTGAGCCGCGCCGAGGCGGGCGAACTGGCGCTGGAGCCCGCGCCGACGGTGCTGCGCGGCGTCATGGACGCGATCCAGGCCGAGTGGGAGCCCCGGGCCCTGAACCAGGGTGTGCGCCTGATGGTCCGCTACGACGGCGACACCGAACTGGCCGCAGAGATCGACAGCCGACGTCTGAAACAGGTGTTCGACAATCTGATCGGCAACGCCCTTAAATTCTCCCGCGGCGGTCTGGTGGAAGCCGGACTGAAGACCCGCGCCGCCAGCGGTTCGGTGGTGATGGAAGCGCGGGTCCGCGACAGCGGCTCGACCCTGGCGGACCTGAAGGACGACGACCTGTTCGCCACCTTCATCAAGGCCGCCGACGAGGGCTCGGCGCCCGGCGGCGTCGGGCTGGGCCTGGCCATATGCCGGCACATCGTCCAGGCCATGAGCGGCCGCATCTGGGCCGAGCGGAACCAGGGCAAGGGGGTCACCTTCGCCTTCGACCTGTGCGCCCCCCAGGCCGTGATCGAGGCCGAGGCCGATTCCAACGTCTCCGAGCTCGGCGGCCTGTCGCTGCAGAGCCAGCCGCATGTGCTGATCGTGGACGACAACGCCACCAACCGCGTGGTGGCCCAGGCCCTGTGCGAGATGTTCGGCTGCACCTCCGAGACCGCCGAGGACGGCCTTGAAGCGCTTGAAGCCGTACAGGCGACCCGCTTCGACCTGATCCTGATGGACATCAAGATGCCCCGCATGGACGGGGTCGCCGCCACCAGGGCCATCCGCGCCCTGGACGGGGACGTGTCCCATACGCCCATCATCGCCCTGACCGCCAACGCCGACCCGGACGACGCCCGCAAATATGTGGCCTCGGGCATGTCGTCGGTGGTGGAGAAGCCCATCAAGCCCGAGCGCCTGCGCATGGCCATCAACACCGCCCTGTCCGAGGGCGAGGCCCACGCTTCGAAGGACGCCGCCCGCCGCGCGGGATAGGTGCTTTCCCCGCCTGCGCCCCACGGATAAGAACGGCCCATGGCCGCAACCATCGAATCCCTCCTGCCCCAACTGGCCGCCGGCGCCGCGCACACCCATGCCCTGGGGTTCGCTTACGAAGCGCTGGACGGCGACGCGGTCACCCTGCGGGCCCCGTATCGCGAGGACCTGGTCGGTGATCCCAACGCCGGCGTGCTGGCCGGCGGGCTGGTCACGGCGATGCTGGATCACGTGGGCGGCCTGGCGGTGTGGGTGGCGCTCGGCGAATTCCGGCCCATCGCGACCCTGGACCTGCGGGTCGACTACATGCGGGCCGCCGAACCCGGGCGCGATCTGCTGGCGCGCGCGCGCTGCTATCGCCTGACCCATTCGATCGGCTTCGTGCGCGCCTTCGCCTATGAGAGCGATCCCGACGATCCGGTCGCGGCGGCCCAGGCCGCCTACATCATCAACTCTGACGGGGAACGGGGCGCCGGTACGAACGGGCCGCGCCCCGGGGCCGCGACATGAGCGAGACGGCCGCCTTCGATCTGGACAGCATCCCCTACGCCCGGTTCCTGGGCCTGAAATCGCTGGCGTCCGGCGACGAGCTGACGGTGGTGATGCCGTTCTCGCCCCATCTGATCGGCAATCCGATGCTGCCGGCGCTGCACGGCGGCGCAACCGCCGCCCTGCTTGAGCTGACCGCGACCGCCCAGCTGGCGTTGCTGCACCCGCGCCCGCGGCTGCCGCGCCCCATCAATGTGACGGTGGCCTATCTGCGGTCCGGCAAGCCGGTGGACACCTTCGCCCGCGCCCATGTCAGCAAGGCCGGACGCCGGGTGGCGTCCGTGACCGTCGAAGCCTGGCAGGAGGAACGGCGCCAGCCCATCGCCACCCTGACCGCGCACTTCCTGCTCGACAACTGAAACGAGTATTGTTGCGAAACAAGCGTTTTGCGTGTCTGCTCCCGTCATTTGCGGGGAGTGAAGTCATGCATCACGAAGCCGTCGGCCGGGATCTGAGCCGGAAAGTCCATGCCGCCGAGGCGGCGGTGGACCACGCCCTGATCGAGATCGCCGCCCTGACCGCCGCCCTGCCCGAGGCGCGGATGCGCGCCGGCGTTTCGGGGGTCACAGGCCAGTCCGCCTTTGATGACCTGGCGGCCTCGCTGTCGGCCCTGACCCAGGCGCGCGCCCGGCTGGGAGGGGCGCACCGGACCCTCGCCGCCCTCGCCCGGCGGATGGGTCTTGGCGCCCTGGCCGCGGGTCCCATGGACAAGCCGGACGATCAGCCGCCGCTGGACGGGACCGGCGGGGTGCGGGCAAACATGGTGAACGAGAAGTAAACACCCTATCCAAAGGGGCTGAACCGTGTTAACACTTGGCTAACCACAGTGGAGGGTTTGCACGTGTACAAGGCTGAAATCGTCAACGGCGTCGCCAATGAGCTTTACGCCACGGAACAGGCGCTCGACGCCGCCATCGCCCAGGCCAGCGGTCTGGTGCAGACCATGATCGCCGGCCGTGCAGAGTTGAGCGTTTCGGCTCTCTCGGGCGCCGGCGCCCAGGCCAAGGCCATGGAAGCGATCGCCGCTCTCGGCCAGGCCCGCGAAGCCATCGTCGCCACCCACCAGGAGCTGGCCAAGGATCACCGCCGCATGGGCTGGGGCGTCTACGCCGCCGGTCCGCTCGACAAGCCCGATGACATGACCCGCCCGGTCGAAGTCCCGGGACGTCCGGGCGTGAAGCTGCGCGTCGCTTAATTCGCTGTAAGAATTCCCTTCAACCGTATCGGTTGAGGCTAAATCAGCGCATTATCGCCTCCGGACCACAGGTTCGGGGGCGATTTTGCATGTTTGACACCCTCTACACCCAGATCGGCGCGATCGTGATGGTCGCCGTGCTGGCCTTCGCCATGCTCAAGGGCGAGGAGCCGGAGCGGGCCTTTGCGGGTGTGTATCTGGTGGCCTGGCTGGCCTCGATGCTGGTCCAGCACGAAAGCAATCTCTTCGACTGGCAGCCGGTGATCGCCATGCTGGACATCGTCATCCTTCTGTTTCTTGCCGGTCTGAGCTGGAAAAGTAAGCGCAGCTGGCCAGCCTGGGCCATGGGCTTCCAGCTTCTGGCCCTGATGGGCCTGATTCTGCCCTGGGTCGATGTGCGCCCGCCCATGTGGTCCTATATCGCCGTGGTCAACATCGCGACCATCGGCATACTGGGCAGCCTGGCCGTCGGCACCTTCTGGGCTTGGCAGGAGCGCCGCGCCGCGGGCCTCGAGTAGAGGCTTTTATTCCTATTTCATGTTAAGTTCGGGCGATTCGGGAGGTCGCCTTGGCGCTGACGCACGCCCAGTTGTGGAGAGGTCTGGACGCGCTGGCGGCGCGGCAGGGCATGACGCCGTCGGCCCTGGCGCGGGCGGCGGGGCTGGATCCCACAAGCTTCAACCGGTCCAAGCGGTTCGGGCCGGGCGAGCCGCCGCGGCCGCGCTGGCCGTCCACCGAGAGCCTGACCCGGGCGCTGGATGTGGCCGAGGTCAGTCTGGGCGACTTCGCGCGGCTGGCGCGAGACGCGGCCTCGGCCGAGAGCGTGCCCCTGCTGGGCATGGCCCAGGCGGGGGCGGACGGCTTCTTTGACGACGCGGGCTATCCGACCGGACAGGGCTGGGACCGCACCCTGCTGCCGGCGGCCGGGGATGCGCGCTTCAGCCTGAAGATCAGCGGGGACTCCATGACGCCCCTGTACCGGGAAGGCGACGTGGTGATCGTGGACCGGGCCGTGACCGACGTGCGCAAGGGCGACCGGGTGGTGGTGTGCACCACCGGCGGCGAAGTGATGGCCAAGGAGGTCACACGCCTGACCGCCACACGGGTGGAGCTGGGCTCCATCAATCCCGCCCATCCGCCGCGCACCCTGCATCCCCGTGACGTCGACTGGATGGCGCGCATCCTGTGGGTCAGCCAGTAGCCACGAAGAAGGGCCGCCCCTTTCGGAGCGGCCCTCGCCTCGCGCACGGTGGGAGGATCAGTACGCGCGGCGGACGTAGCCGGAGTGGACATAGCCGCCCCCGGCCAGCTGCAGCCACTGGCCCTGCGACCCGGCGACCTGGAAGCTCTGACCTGCGCTGAGCGAGCCGATCTGGCCGTAGCCGGTGGAGGGGCCGGAGCGGATGCGCAGGTTGCTGACGGCCACATAGGCGTTGGCTTGGGCCGTGGCCTCCGCATGGCCGTTGTTGTAGCCGGCGTTGTAGTTGTCGAGGCGGGCGCGCTGCTGGCGGCAACCGACATAGGAGCCGGCCGCTGCGCCGAGGACGCCGCCGCCCACCGCGCCGAGCTCCCGCTCGTTGCGCGAGATCTGGGTGCCCAGGGCCGCGCCGAGGATGCCGCCGATCACGGCGCCGGCCTGCTGGCGGCCGCCAGGGGCGTCGCAGCCGAGGACGCCGGAGCCCATGGGGCGCTGGGGCTGCTGACCATACGACTGGGCCGAGGCGGTTCCGGCCAGGCCCATGGCCCCGGCCATCAACACCGCCAGAGCGGCTTTCGAGGAAGACTTCAGGTTCGACATGACGCTCTCTCCTTTGTTCGATCGCTATCGATGAGGAGAGGCTAGGCGCGCGAAGCTGAAGCGGTTCAGACGAGGGCGGTTATATTGGGTTCATGTTTTTGGGGCGGGCGTCTTCCCTCTCCCGGCGGGAGAGGGCCGGCTCCGCGCGGCGAGATGCGTAGCAGATCGCCACTTGCGCGGAGGGTGAGGGCTTACAGTGTGACCGGGGGCCAGCGAACGCCCTCATCCCCCGCGCAAGAACCGGATCGCGTCGCGCTCCGGTGCGCGGGTTCCCCCCTTCTCCCCTCGGGAGAAGGATCACGCCGCCGCCAGTTCTCCCCGGGCGCCCTGTTCCAGCAGGGTGATGGTGCGGTTCAGGCCGTAGATGGCGGCGAAGGAGCCGAAGCGGGGGCCCTGCGACTGGCCCAGCAGGACCTCGTACAGGGCCGCGAACCAGGCGCGCAGGGGCTGGAAGTCGTGTTCCTTGCCCACCGCATAGACCTCGTTCTGGATCACCTCGCCGTCAGTGGTGTCGGCCGGCAGGGCGCGCAGGCGCTCAGCCAGGTCCAGGAAGGCCGCGGCCTCCGCCTCCGTAGGCGCGCGGAAGGCCTTCGTGGGCTTCACGAAGTCCTCGTAGTAGTTCAGCGCATGGCCCATCAGCCGGTCCAGAACGGGCTCGTTCTCGGGCGTGGCCTCGGGCAGGTAGCGGGCGAAATAGGCCCACAGCTCCGCCTTGTTCGACGCGTTGGCGACGCCCACCAGATTCAGAAGCAGCGAGAAGGACGCCGGGCTGGCGTCTTTGGGCGGCGCGCCGGAATGGATGTGCCAGACCGGGTTGTCGATCTGCTTGGGCGGCTCCTGCTCCGGGAAGCTGGTGATCGCCTGCAGATAGTCGTCGATGGCGCGCGGGATGACGTCGAAGTGCAGCTTCTTGGCCGATTTGGGCGACTGGAACATGTACCAGCTGAGGGACTCCGGCGTGCCGTAGCGAAGCCATTCGTCCATGGTCAGGCCGTTGCCCCTGGACTTGGAGATCTTCTGGCCGGCCTCGTCCAGGAACATCTCGTAGTTGAACCCCTCGGGCGGGACGCCGCCCAGGGCGCGGCAGACCTTTGAGGAGACCTTGACCGAGTCGATCAGGTCCTTGCCGCTCATCTCGTAGTCCACGCCCAGCGCGGCCCAACGCATGGCCCAGTCGGGCTTCCACTGCAGCTTCACATGGCCGCCGGTGACGGGAACCTCGGTGCGGCCGCCCGCCGGGTCGTCGAACACGATGGTCCCCCGATCCAGATTGCGCTCCAGCGTCGGCACCTGAAGCACATGGCCGGTGACGGGGCTGATTGGCAGGAAGGGCGAGTAGGTGGCGCGGCGGTCCGGCCCGAGGGTCGGCAGCATGACCGCCTGAACCGCGTCGAACCGCTCCAGCAAGGTCAGCAGCGCCTGATCGAACCGGCCGGAGCGATAGGCCTCGGTCGAGCTCATGAACTCGTACTGGAAGCCGAAGCCGTCGAGGAAGGCGCGCAGGCGGGCGTTGTTGTGGGCGCCGAAGCTGTCGTGGGTCCCGAACGGGTCGCGCACCTGTGTCAGGGGCTTGTGCAGATCCTCGGCCAGCATCTCCGGATTGGGCACGCCGTCGGGCACCTTGCGCAGGCCGTCCATATCGTCGCTGAAGGCGATCAGACGCGTGGGCCAGTGGTCGCCGGTCAGGGCGCGGAAGGCGTTGCGCACCATGGTGGTCCGGGCCACCTCGCCGAAGGTGCCCATGTGCGGCAGGCCCGAGGGGCCGTAGCCGGTCTCGAAGATCACCGGGCGCGCGAGGGCCGGCAGCGTGGACAAGGCCTCGTCCGTCTTGTTCCTGCCGATCAGGGTCGCGGCCAGGTCGCGTTCGCCGTCCGTGTCGAGGCGGTGTTTGAGCAGGTGGGCCAGCAGATTGCGGGCTTGCTCGAACGGCCACGACCGGGCCTCACGGGACAGGGCTTCGATGTTTTGCAGCATGGGGTGGGCTTAGGGCGCGGAGCGCCCGGCGGTCAATGGATTCCGCCGTGGATCAGCCGACCTGGGCCAGTTCCGGGACGCGGGTGACCTCGCGCCAGGCGTGGGGCGCGGCCAGAAGGGCGCGGACCAGCTGGTTGTTCAGGGCGTGGCCCGCCTTGACCCCTTCGTAGCGGCCCAGCAGGGGCGCGCCCAGCACATAGAGGTCGCCGATGGCGTCCAGCGCCTTGTGCTTGACGAACTCGCGCTCCATCCGAAGCCCGCCGGGGTTCAGGATGGTGTCGCCGTCGATGACCACGGCGTTCTCCAGGCTGCCGCCACGGGCCAGGCCGGCGCGGCGCAGGGCCTCGACCTCATGGGCGAAGCCGAAGGTGCGCGCGGCCATGATCTGGTCGCGGAAGGTGGCCTCGTCGACCACGAAGTCCACCACCTGATTGCCGATGACCCTGGAGTCGAAGTCGATCTCGAAGCGCATCTCGTAGCGGTCGCAGGGCAGCAGGGCGGCGCGCTTGTCGTCCTCCTCCACCACGATGGGCTCGAGGATCTCGATGTAGCGGACCGGGGCCAGCTGACGGCGGAAGCCCGCGCGGTCCAGAAGCTGGACGAACGGCAGGGCCGAGCCGTCCAGGATGGGCAGTTCGGGGCCGTCGACCTCGACGATGACGTTGGAGACGCCCAGGGCTGCGAAGGCCGCCATCAGGTGTTCGATGGTGGACAGGCGCACGCCGTCGGCGTTCTCGATCATGGTGTTCAGTCGCGCCTCGACCACCGCTTCGCCCGACACCGGGATGCGGTTGTCGCGGTCGGTGACGTCGGTGCGCACGAAGACGACGCCCGTGCCCGTGGGGGCCGAGCGGATGGCCAGACGCACGCGCTCGCCCGAATGCACGCCCACACCCGCGCAGATGGCGGGCGCGCTGAGCGTGCGTTCGTGATGATCGTCGCGTCCAAACAAATCGAGATACCCGTAATGCAACCGTCACAAGACGGTCTGCGCCCCGTCATGCAGTTAATGACGGGGCGTCAGAGGGTAAATGAAATCCGGGTTTCGGATTGTTTCGAGCCATCGGGAAACCCTTGCGCCGCAAGGGATCGCGATGGTTACGAATTAGTTGGCGAGACGGCGCAGGAAGGACGGGATCTCGAGATCGTCGTCGGCCTGGGTCTGCTGGGGCTCGTCCACGGGCTGGGCCTGATGGGTCGGGCGCATCTGGGGCGCGGCCGGGGCGGGCGCTTCCTGCTGGTAGCTCTGGCTGGTCGGAGAGCGGCGGCCGCGGCCGAACAGGCTCCATCCGCGCTTGGGCTCCTGGCTTTCGAACAGGCTGTCGTCGGCGTACTGCGCCGGCTGGGCCGGTTGCGGAGCCGGGCGGCGCACGGGGGCAGGCTCCGGACGACGGTCGAAATACAGGTCGCCCTGCTCGGCGTCCGACGCCTCGTCCTCAAACTCATCGACCGAGGGGTCGACGATGCGGCCGATGACGCGCTCGGGGTCGGCCGAGGCGGCGGCGGGCTGGGCCTGCCGGATGACGGGGTCGGCGTCAGCCTGCGGCGGGGGCGCCGGGGTCTGGGCGGCCGGCTGGACCGGTTCACGGGCGTAGGACGGCGTGGCGGGTTCACGGGCCGTCATGGGCTCGTGGCGGGTGGCGGCGGCGTAGCTGGTGGCGGCGGTCGGCATGACCGGCGCGCGCGGGGTCTCCACCGGACGCTGTTGCGGGGGTTCGATGGACTGGGTGGCTTCCTCGTCCATGCCGGTGGCGACCACCGACACGCGCAGCTTGCCTTCCAGCGCCGGATCGAAGGCGGCGCCGAAGATGAAGTTGGCGTCCATGTCCACTTCGGCCGAGATGGCGTTGGCGGCTTCGTCCACCTCCATCAGGGTCATATCCATGCCGCCGGTGATGTTGACCAGCACGGCCTTGGCGCCCTTCAGGCTGGTTTCGTCGAGCAGGGGGTTGGCGATGGCGTTCTGGGCGGCCAGCAGGGCGCGGTCCTCGCCCGAGGCCTCGCCGGTGCCCATCATGGCCTTGCCCATTTCGGACATGACCGCGCGCACGTCGGCGAAGTCCAGGTTGATCAGGCCCGGCAGGATCATCAGGTCGGTGATGGAGCGCACGCCCGAGTGCAGCACCTGGTCCGCCATGCCGAAGGCGTCGGCGAAGGTGGTCTTCTCGTTGGCGACCCGGAACAGGTTCTGGTTGGGGATGACGATGAGGGTGTCGACGTAGCGCTGCAGCTCCGCGATGCCGGCGTCGGCCAGACGCATGCGGTGGCGGCCCTCGAAGGTGAAGGGCTTGGTGACCACGCCGACGGTCAGGATGCCGCGATCACGGGCGCATTTGGCGATGACGGGGGCCGCGCCGGTGCCGGTGCCGCCGCCCATGCCGCCGGTGATGAACACCATGTGAGCGCCTTCCAGGTGCTCGTGGATCTCGTCCACGGACTCCTCGGCGGCGTTCATGCCCACTTCGGGGTGAGCGCCCGCGCCCAGCCCTTGCGTGATGGTGGCGCCCAGCTGGATGCGACGGTCGGTCTTGGCGAACGACAGATGCTGCGCGTCGGTGTTGGCCACGACGAACTCGACCCCTTCGAGGCCGGCGTCGATCATGTTGTTGACGGCGTTGCCGCCGGCTCCGCCGACACCGAACACGACGATGCGGGGCTTGAGTTCAGTGTGTTGCGGCTTGACCAGCGACAGCGACATGTTCGTTTCGACCTTCCGACCCGTTTGTCCGGGACCCTGCGCGACACACCCCCGCGAATCACATGGGTCCGAACCCTGCGTTAATGAAAGAACCATCAACGTTAAGAGATGGTTACCCCCTAGCCTGAGTCGGTGAATTGGAAAGGCCTTTCGGCGTTCCCCGAACCCTTGCCCACAAAAGAAAAAGGGCGGCCCCGAAGGGCCGCCCTTTCCCGTTTCGGATCAGCAGATCCTACCAGAGGCGGTAGTTCATGCCGATGAAGAAGCGACGACCGAAGGCGTCGAACTGGTTGTAGAGCGTCGTGCCCAGCCAGGGGTGCTGGCTGTTGTCGAACGCGTTCACAACACCGGCCCGCAGGGAAACGTCGTCGTTCACGTTCCACCGGACGGTGAAGTCGTGACGGGCGAAGTCGCCGGTGTCGAGCTCGGAGGCCGGACGGCTGTCCGGGTTGTTCACGAAGGTCGACGGGCGAACCATGTGCTGGGCGGTCTGCCAGTCCATGGTCCAGTTCACGCTCCAGGTGTCGTTCGGCGTGTAGGTCAGCGACGAGGTCAGACGGACACGCGGGTAGTAGAGGTTGCCCGACAGGACCGTGGCGTCGGTCGGATCGTCCGTGTTGGTGTACTGCTCCTGCTTGAGCAGCCACAGACCACCCAGACGGTAGCTGAGGCGGCCCCAGTCGCGGCCGAGCCAGTCGTAGGTGTCGATCGCGTAGTTGACCGCGAAGTCCAGACCTTCGGTCTCCAGGGCGGCGTAGTTGAGCGAGCCCTGGATGAAGCCGCCGATCGGATCCCCGGTGGGGGCGCCGACGCCGAACGGAATGCTCGGGTTGTTGCGGAAGATCGTGTTGCAGGCCGCGGTGTTGAGCGTCGCACCGTTGACGCAGTTGGTGGCCGCGACCGCCGCCGACACCGAGGCGATCACGTCAGTGACCTCGATGCTGTAGTAGTCCAGCACGATCGACAGGTTGTTGATGAAGCGGGGCTGCAGGATCACCGAGAAGGTGAAGCTTTCCGACTCTTCCGGCTCCAGGAACGGGTTGCCCGCGTTCACACCCGCGATGCCCGAAGTATAGGCGGGCAGGTAGGCGTTGGGGGCCGACTCGTCGGTCCAGTTGAACTGACCGCCGAACCCGTACTGCTGAGCGAGGAGCTCGCAGTTCTGGATGCGGTTGGTGCGCTCCTCGGCCGTGCGGTTCGGCGAAGCGATCTGCCGGGTGTCGCAGGGATCGACCACGCCGTTCCAGAAGGTCTGGGTGGCCGGGGAGAAGTTCTCGCCCAGGTTCGGCACGCGGATCGAGGTGTTGAAGCTGGAGCGGAAGGCGATGTCCCGGATGGGACGATAGACCAGGTTCACGCCCCAGGTCTCGATCTCACCGACGGTGGTGTAGTCCGAGAAGCGGTACGAACCGCTGATCTCGGCGTACTCACCCAGGAACGAGTCGCGCATCAGCGGCACCGAGATTTCGGTGAAGACCTCGTCGCTGCTGTACTCGGCGCCCAGGAAGTCGGGGCCGGTGTTCAGGAACAGGAAACGACCGGCGGTGCTGGCGTCACGGCCGACACCCTCGGTGTATTCCTTGCGGTACTCATAGCCCAGGGCCATGCCGATCGGGCCGGCGCCCCAGAAGTCCCACAGCTGGCCGGCGATGCGGGCCATGCCCTGGTGCTGCTTGTTGGTCTGGGTCACGTCCAGGAAGGCGCTGGAATAGGCCAGGCCCTCTTCAGACTGGTTGCCCGCGCCGAAGATGTTCAGCGGAACGCACTCGTCGATCGACTGCTGACCGTAAGCCGTGTCGCGGATGTCGCCGCCACGGAAGTAGTCCACCAGTTGGCCGTTCGGGGCGCCTTGGGCGTCCAGCAGGCTTACGCGGCAGACGATGGCGCCGGGCGTGCCCATGACGCCCGCGGTGTCGACCACGGCGTCGGCCGACCACTGGAAGCGCTGGACGTCCAGGCCGTACTCCAGGTTCTGGTTGTCCACCTCACCGTAGGTGTAGCCGATGTCCCAGTTGACGTTGTTCACGAAGGCCAGGCGATCGAAGGTGCCCTCGAAGCCGCCCACGAAGCGGGTGACTTCACGGGTGTTCTCCTGGAAGCGCTCAGGACCGAACATGGTGTGCTGCGCGTAGGGCGCGGCCACGAAACCCAGAACCGGAGCAGGCGCATCCGCGGTCGGCGGGCCATAGACCGGCACAACGTTGGCGGCGATGGCATCCTTCACCGCCTGGGGCAGGAAGGCGTTGTCCGAGTAGCGCAGGTCGAACTGCGACGAGGCGCGCAGGATGCTGGCCGAGTTCGGACCGTAGGTGTTGTCCCACAGGTTGACGGTGAAGAAGCTCGGCTGACCGATGAAGTTGGCTTCTTCGGTGACGAACTTGGCTTCGAAGAAAGCCCGCACGTTCGGGGTCAGGTCGAAGTTGAGGCCGGCCTGGTAACGCTGGGACTCCATCTCCGGGTACTGCGAGAACAGCGAGAAGTCCGCCGGGTTCACGCCGTCGCCGCCCACGTTGAACGGACGGTTGATGCCGGTGTTGCCCACGCGGGTGCCGAAATTGGCCAGACGGGCGCCGCCGCCTTCATACCAGAAGGTGCGGCCGGGGGTGACGGCGAAACAGTTGGTGTTGTTGGTCAGGCCGGCGCACTGGACGTGAGCCACGTTCGGATTGCTGGTCGGGCTGGCCTGCTGGCCGCCGAACAGGGTCGTCTGACCCCAGCGCGGACGATCGAGGCGGTTCAGGTTGAAGAACACGCCCTGGTCGATGATGCCGTCGGAAGGCATCGCGGTCGGATCCGCGTCCAGGCCCAGCACCAGCGGCGCACGGTCCAGCCAGGGCAGGTCGAACGAGTTGACTTCGTCGTTCAGCTCATACTCGGCGTGCAGATAGACGTTCAGGCGGTCGTCCAGGAAGTTGCGGCCGGCCAGCATGGAGATGCGCTGCGAATACCGGTCGTTGCGGCTGGCGATCTCGCTGATGTTGGCGTCGATCTCCAGACCTTCGAAGTCGTCGCGAAGGATGAAGTTCAGCACGCCCGACACGGCGTCGGCGCCGTAGATGGACGAGGCGCCGCCGGTGACGATCTCGATGTTCTCGATCAGCAGACGGGGAACGGTCGACACGTCGACCGACAGCGAGCCGGCCGAAGAGCCGACGTGGCGGCGGCCGTCGATGAGGGTCAGGGTGCGGCCCGTGCCCAGGCTGCGGAGGTTGGCGAATTCCAGACCCAGGGCGTTCAGGACCGAACCGGTGTTGTCGGTCGGGACGCGCGAGTTCATCAGGGCCGGGATGGTCGCCAGATAGTCGATCATCGTGGTCTGGCCGGTTTCCAGAACCTCATCGCGGCTCACCTGGATCAGCGGCGTCGGGGCGTTCACCGGGTCACGACGGATCAGCGAGCCCGTGATGACGATCTCTTCGACCGTGGTGGCATCTTGTTCAGATGCGGGCGGTGCGTCCTGGGCGAGACCCGGCGACGCGAGCGCGAAAGCGGTCGCGAAGGCCGTGCTGCCGAGGAGCAGTTTGCGATTTATCTTCATGGTTTAACCCGAGCTCAGCTGATGTGGAACACAGACAGGCGCCGCAATCGGCTGATGCGCCCCCTAGCGCGACAGTAGCGGCGATTGGCGCTCGGGCAAGCATTGAGGCGACTTCGCGGCGAACTGGCGTCGGTAATGTTACAATCTCGCCACAGTCCCGCAACAGTCGGCCGCAATCCGGGCGGGAAACGGGATGATCTTGCGCGTCAGAGATTCTCGCGCAGCCAGCCTGCGGCGCGGGCGATGAAGCCGCCGGAATGGACGCGGGGGGCGTCGGCGGCGCTGAGCTGACGCGACATCAGCTTGCGGGCCGAGACGGATTCGCGCGGGCCGTAGGCGGCGCGCAGCAGGACGCCGGCGGCCGAGCAGAAGGCGGGACCCGAGGCGGCGTCGGCCAGGTGGGGCGCGCGCTGGGGACGGCCCAGACGCACCGGGCGGTCAAACACGCGGACGGCCAGTTCGCGCACGCCGTTCAGCTGGCTGGCGCCGCCGGTCAGGACCACGCCCGTGCCGGGCTCGAGCCCGGGGCCGGACGCCCTCAGACGGTCGCGCAGCAGCTCCAGCGTCTCTTCCACGCGCGGGGCGATGACGGTCTTGAGCATGGCGCGGGGAACGATGACGGGACCGGCGGAGGCGTCCTCGCCGCGCGGCGGGGCCTCCAGCATCTCGCGGTCCTCGTTGGGCGAGGCCATGGCCGAACCGTGCAGGGTCTTGAGTCGCTCGGCGCCCGCCTTGGAAGTCGACAGGCCGCGGGCGATGTCCGAGGTGACATGCTCGCCGCCCACGTTGAGGCTTTCCACGTGCAGCAGGCTGCCTCCACCCCAGACGGCGGCGGAGGTGGAGCCCCCGCCCATGTCGATGGCGACGCAGCCCAGATCCATCTCGTCCTCCTCCAGCGCCGCCAGCGAGGCGGTGACGGGGGCGGCGGCGACGCCCTGGAGATCCAGGTGGGCCAGCTCGAGGCAATGGCTGAGGGTGGCGAAGACGCCTTCGGCCATGGAGACCACCAGCAGATCGAGGCCCAGGGAGGCGCCGCGCATGGCGCGCGGGTCGCGCACGCCACGGGAGCCGTCCACCGACCAGGCGACGGGCAGGACGTGGATGGGGCGGCGGTTCGGCAGGCGAATCTGGGCCAGGGCGGTGGCGATGGCGCGGGCCAGGTCGGCGTCGCCGACGGGATTGGCGCCCAGCGAGACGCGGGCCTGCACCCGGTGGCTGGCGGTCTGGCCGATGGCGGTGGAGACGATGACGCCCGAAACCGGGGCCCCGGCCGCCCGCTCGGCGCGCTCGACGGCGTGACCGATGGCCTGGGCCGCCTCATCCATGTTGACGATGGAGCCGCCCTTGATGCCGCGCGACTGGACGTGGCTGGCGCCCGCCACGCGCACGGTGCGGTCAGCGTGACGCACGCCCTCGGGCTTCATGATGAAGCAGGCGATCTTGGAGTGGCCCAGGTCCAGCGCGGCCACCACCGGCGCGCGGTTGTGGGCGCCCATGGCCTGACCGGATTCGTTTCGATCTCGCGACATGACGCCCTCCCCCTAGGCTTCGCCGGTCGGCTGCACGGCCACGGCGTCGGGAGCGCGAAGATCCACGCGCTCGAAGCCGAGGTCGAGCAGACGCTCGCGCTGGTCCATGGAGTCCAGCTGGATGAGGGCCGCCTCCTGATTGGTCGCGGGCAGCTGGATGACGCCGCCGTTGCGGAGCCGCACGTCCCAGCGCCGCTCGTCCACGCGGACCAGGGCCTCGACGCGGGTCATCAGGCGCGGACGCTGGCGCAGCAGGGGCAGGATGTCCGAGGCGGCCTCGGCTGCGCCCGTCCCCACCACCAGCGGCAGGCGCGGATAGCGGCCCGGGTCGGCGCCGGGGATCACCTGTCCGGTGCTGTCCACCACATAGTTGCGGCCGCCCGTCTGCCAGACGGCCAGGCGGTCATGTTCGGTCACGGCCACGACGACCGTGTCGGGCAGCAGGCGCACCACGCGCGCCGAGCGGACCCAGCCCACGTCCTCCACCGAGGCGCGCACGGCGTCCAGATCGACGGCGGTGATGGGCTGGCCCTGGGTCAGGTCGATGGCGGCCTGGATGGCGGGGCGGGCCTCGTCGGAGGCGCCGGTGATGTGCACGCGGTTCAGGGCCAGGCCCATACCGGCCAGCTGGTCGTTCACGCCGCTGGAGACGGACGCGCCGATGCGATCGGCGCGCGCGCCTGTGAACAGCACAACGCCCACCAGCACGACGCCGGCGACGAAGCTGATGATCACCGCGCGGGGCGACAGGTCCAGACGCCCCAGCGCCGCCATCTTGCCGGGCGTCGCGGGTGCGTTGCGCGAACCGCCCCGACGCGGCGCCCCTTTCCTGGGAGCGCTCTTTCGGGGGGCCTGATTTGAACTCTGTCGCCGACCGCCGCGCACTACCGCGGGCATGAGGCGTCCTCCACCATCCACCGAACCAGATCCACATACGCCATTCCGGTGAAGGCGGCCTGCTCGGGTGCGAGCGAGGTCGGCGTCATGCCGGGCTGGGTATTGACCTCCAGCAGAACAAGATCGTCGTTAAGATCGTCATAACGAAAGTCCGATCGAGTCACGCCTCGGCAACCCAGTGCGGTGTGCGCACGCTCGGAAATCCGCAGGGCCGCCTCGAACACGCGGGCCGGCAGATCGGCCGGAAGCACGTGCCGCGACCCGCCCGGCGTGTATTTGGCCTCATAGTCATAGAAGCCCTTGGTGGGGGTGATGTCGGTCACGGTCAGGGCGCGGGGGCCGGATTTCTCCCCAAGAACCGTCACCGCCAGTTCGTTGCCGGCGATGAACGGCTCGACCATCACCTGCTCGCCATAGGTCCAGCCGGGCTCGCCCACCTCGGCGACGGGACGGTTCGCGCCCTCGCGCACCAGATAGACGCCGACGGACGAGCCTTCGGCGTTAGGCTTGATCACATAGGGCGGCGCGATGACATGGCGCGCGGCGACCTCGTGGCGGTCGAACAGACCGCCGCCGGGCACCACGATGCCCGCGGCCCTCAGCACAGCCTTGGACTTGTCCTTGTCCATGGCCACGGCCGAAGCCAGGACGCCGGAGTGGGTGTAGGGAATCTGCAGGGTCTCGAGGATGCCCTGGACGCAGCCGTCCTCGCCCCAGACGCCGTGCAGGGCGTTGAACGCCACGTCAGGCTTCAGCTCGGCCAGGACCTGGGCCAGGTCGCGCCCGGCGTCCACGCGGGTGACACGGGCCGCCTGCCCTTCCAGGGCGTCGGCGCACATGCGGCCGGACGACAGGGAGACCTCCCGTTCGGGCGAGATGCCGCCCATGAGGACGGCGACGTGAAGTTCCTGGATCGGGCGATTCATGGTCGAGCTCCGCGCTCAGGCGGGCCGCCCGATGCGCCTGATCTCCCATTGCAGGTCGACGCCGAATTTATCCTTAACGTCGGCGCGGACCGCCTCGCCCAGACCCTCGATGTCGGCGGCCGTGGCGTCGGCGAAATTGATCATGAAATTGGAATGCAGCTCGCTGAACTTTGCGCCGCCGAACGCCTTGCCGCGCCAGCCGGCGTCATCGACCAGCTTCCACGAGGAATGCCCCTCGGGGTTCTTGAAGGTGGAGCCGCCGGTCTTTTCGCGGATGGGCTGGGTGGTCTCGCGCCGCTCGGTGATGGCGGTCATGCGGGCCTGCACCGCCGCCGGGTCGTCGGGACGACCGCGATAGGTGGCCTCGATCCAGATGATGTCGGCGGGCGCCTCGGAATGGCGATAGGTGTAGCCGAAATCGGCCAGCTGATAGTCGACCCGCTCGCCGGCCCGGTTCAGGCCCCAGGCCGAGACCAGCACGTCCTTCGTCTCGGCGCCGTAGCAGCCCGCGTTCATGGTCAGGGCGCCGCCGATGGCGCCCGGGATGCCCGCATAGAACTCCAGCCCGGCCACGCCTGCCTTGGCCGCCGCGCGGGCGACCATGGCGTCCAGGGCGCCGGCGCCGGCGGTGACCGTGTCGCCCTCGACCGTCACGCTTCCAAAGGGACGACCGGCCAGACGGACGACGACGCCCTCCACGCCGCCGTCGCGGACGATGACGTTGGAGCCCACGCCCAGCACCTGCACCGGGACCGCAGGGTCCAGCGCTTTCAGAAAGTCGGCCAGATCGTCGGCGTCAGCGGGAATGAACAACACGTCGGCGTTCCCGCCCACCCGGAACCAGGTGTAGGGGCCCAGCGGCTCGTCCCGCAGCAGCTTGCCGCGCACGGTAGGCAAGGCATCTGTCCAGGCCATACTTAACTCCGCTCATCCCGGCGAAGGCCGGGATCCAGATGCAAAATCACAAACCGGGCCCCACGGCCAAGACCGGCAATGCAAACCTTCGGACGCCTCGCCATACGATCTGGATCCCGGCCTTCGCCGGGATGAGCGGTATGAGAAGTCACCCCAGCGCCTCCAGCTGGGCCGGGAGGGCGTAGGACCAGGCGGTGATGTCGCCGGCGCCCAGCAGGACCACCACGTCGCCGGGGTGGGTCTCGTCCTTGATCGCGCGGGGCAGGACGGCGGCGTTTTCCAGCGGCAGGACATGCCTGTGCCCATAGCGGCGCAGGCCCTCGACCAGGGCGTGCTTGTCGATCCCCTCGATGGGCGTCTCGCCCGCCGCATAGACGTCGGCCACCAGCACGGTGTCGGCGTCGGAAAAACAGGTGGAGAAGTCCTCCATCAGGTCGCGCAGGCGGGTGAAGCGGTGCGGCTGGACCACCGCGATCACCTTGCCGCCGGCGGCGGTGTCCACCACCTGACGCGCGGCTTTCAGCACGGCGGCGATCTCCACCGGGTGGTGGCCGTAGTCGTCCACGATGCGGACCCCGTCCACGATGCCGGTGGTGGTGAAGCGCCGCTTGACCCCGCCGAAGCCGGCCAGGCCCTTGCGGATGGACTCGTCGTCCACACCCAGCTCGCGGGCCACGGCGATGGCGGCCAGGGCGTTGGAGACATTGTGCCAGCCCGCCATGGGCAGGTGCAGGCCGCTGATGCGGAGGGGCTCCTCCAGCGCGGCGAGACCGGCGCCCTGGATCACCACATCGAAGCGGGCGCCGTCGGGGCCCATCTCGCAGTGCTCGGCCCGCACCATGGCCTGGGGATTCACGCCGTAGGTGATGAGGCGGCGATTATCGATGGTGGCCACCAGCTTCTGGACCTCGGGATGGTCCAGACAGACCACGCCGAAGCCGTAGAAGGGAATGTTCTCGATGAAGTCCACGAAGGCCCGGCGCACGGCGTCGAAGTCGCCGTAGTGATCCAGATGCTCCGGGTCGATGTTGGTGACGATGGCCACGGTGGACTTCAGGCGCAGGAAGCTGCCGTCCGACTCGTCGGCCTCCACCACGATCCAGTCGCCGTCGCCGACCTTGGCGTTGGTGCCATAGGCGTTGATGATGCCGCCATTGACCACCGTGGGGTCCAGATCGCCGGCGTCCAGCAGGGCCGCAATCATGGAGGTGGTGGTGGTCTTGCCGTGGGTGCCGCCCACCGCGATGGAGAATTGCAGCCGCATCAGCTCGGCCAGCATCTCGGCCCGGCGGACGAGGGGAATGCGGCGCTGGCGGGCGACGACCATCTCGGGATTGTCGGCCTTAACGGCGGTGGAATAGACCACCGCCGACACGCCCTCGCCCACATGAGCGGCGTCGTGGCCGATGAAGATGCGGGCGCCCAGGGCCTCCAGCCGCTCGGTGTTGGCGCTGGCCTTGGCGTCGGAGCCCTGCACAAGATAGCCGATCTTGAGCATGATCTCGGCGATGCCGCTCATGCCGATGCCGCCGATACCGACGAAATGGACGGGGCCGAGATGGAACGGGACGGGTCTGAGGCGCGCGATCATCACAGGGCTATAGCCGTCACAATCCCGCATGCGAAGGGCCAAGGCGCTTTGCCTGTGGTTCCGCGCGCTGCTAGGCGAGGACCATGCTCGCCCTCCTATTCGCCGCCGCTCTTCAGGCCGCCGCGCCGCAGCCTGTCGACCACGATCTGGTCCTCAGCAGCGTCGGTCGGTTCGCCGTGTTCGCCGACCGCGCCAGTCTGGAGCGGGAAGGCGAGGTCGTGACGATCCGGGCGCTTCAGGTGGTGGAGCCGGGCTTCGAGGCGGGCGGGCGGGCCTATGCGGGCGGCTGGTCCAACTGGCGGTTCGACTGCGCGGCGCGCACCGGCGACCGGCTGGATTTCGCTTCGCTTGCCGAGGACGGGACCGAGGGACCGGCCACGCCGGACGCCACGCCGCCCGCCCCGGTCAGCCCCGGCGGCGACATGGGCGATCTGTTCGACATCGCCTGTGGAGAAGCTGCGGCGGAGGCCGAGGTCGTGACCTCTGCGGCGGCGGCCGTCAGTCGGGGTCGCGCGCTTCTGGCAGAGCTGGATGGCCCTGGGTCGACGGACTGACGTCCTCGGCGGCGAAGCGTTCGCGCGGCAGGGCCTCCGGGCACGCGTCGCGCATGAAGGCCATAAGCTTCTCGCGCACCTCGCAGCGCAGGTCGAAGGCGGCGCCCGCGTTTCGCGCGCTCATCAGGGTGCGGACCTGAAGGGTGCGCTCGGTGATGTCGGTGACCTGCAGGGCCATCACGTCGCCGTCCCAATGGGGCGAGGCCCGGACGATGGCTTCGAACGCCGCGCGCAGCCGGTCGATGGGCGCGGCGTAGTCCACGAAGAAGAAGGCCGATCCGATCAGGCGCGAACTGTCGCGGGTCCAGTTCTGGAAAGGGGTGTTGATGAAATAGGTCAGGGGCAGGACCATGCGCCGCCAGTCCCACAGCCGCACCATCACATAGGTGGAGGTGATTTCCTCGATGTTGCCGAACTCGCCTTCGACAATGACCGCGTCATCGATGCGGATGGGCTGGGCCGTGGCGATCTGGACGCCGGCGATCAGGTTGGTCAGGAACGGCTGCAGGGCCAGGCCGGCGATGATGCCCACCACGCCGGCCGAGGCCAGCAGAGAGAGGCCCCACTGGCGGACCTCGGGGATGGTCAGCAGCGCCAGGGCGACGGTGATCAGGGCGATCAGCACGGCCGCGACGCGCTGGAGAATGCGGGTCTGGGTGACGTGCTTGCGCGCGATCAGATTGTCTTCGGACTCCATATTGAAGCGGCGCAGATAGACCACCGCCCACATGTCGACCGCGCCGATCACCATCCAGCCGGTCACCCCGATGAAGGCGAACAGCAGGGTGCGGCGGATGAACTCGCTGGTGGCGGGGTCCAGGGGCGAGATGGTGATGGCCAGGGCGAAGGCGATGATCAGCACCGCCAGCCGCACCTTGAACCGCGCCCGCGCCACCACCCCGCGCCAGAACAGGTCCCGCTTTCGAACCAAGAAGATCAGGATGCGGAACACGATGCTGTTGGCGATCAGTCCCGCCGCCACCGTGGCCAGAATAACCAGCCCGATCACCGCCCATTCCGGCAGCCAGGCGAACTGACGCCAGAGGGCGAAGACCTCGCGGGTCAGATTCAGGATCGGTTCGGGCATGGCTGGAGCCTAGGCGGCATGAGGGCCGGCGGAAAGGCCCGGCGTCAGGGATGATCAGGCCTGTGTGTGCGGGCGGCGGGTATGCTGCGCCCCGAATGACTGAAGAGACAACCATGTCGATGCTCGCCGCCGCCCTGATCGCCGCCGCTCTCGCCCAGCCGGAGCGGAACCCGGATCAGCAATCCCGGGACGAGGTGCTGGAGTTGGTCGCGGTGCAGGGCGCCAATCTCCACGCGCGCGGGACAGTTGATGTGGACCCCGACGGCGGTCGCGCCATGTGGTGGTGGCACTTCTATCCGCGCACCCCCGAGCAGCCGGACTGGGACGGGACGGCCTATCGCGTCGAGGTGGACTGCGTGGCCCGCACGACCCGCACGACGCGGGCCGAGTTCTTCGACGCCATGCAGTACGAGTACGGCCAGCACACGATCCGTCCGGCGCAGCAGGCGGAGCCAGGGACCGTCCGCGAGCGTCTGGTGCAGGCGGCCTGCGAGGACTTCCGGGACGGCGAGCCGTTCTCGGGACCACAGGAGGCCTATGAGCTGTCGCAGGAATATTTCCGGCTGCGCGAAGCGGGAAACTAGAGCCGGGCGGTGCGCTCCGCGATGTCCGCCAGGCGCTTCACGGCGTCCGGCATGGCCACGGAGCGGGCGGCGGCGGCGCGGGCGGCCAGGCCCGACGCACTGGACAGCAGGGACTGAACCGCCGCGGTCAGGCTGTCCACCGTCAGGTCGTCCTCGGTGATGACCCAGGCGGAGCCCGCATCGGCCAGCAGTTTCGCGTTCGCGCGCTGGTGATCGTCGGTGGCGATCTTCAGCGGGATCAGGACCGAGGGCAGGCCGGCGACGGCGAGCTCGGACACCGTGGAGGCCCCTGCCCGGCCGATCACCAGGTGGGCGCCCGACAGGCGCGCGGCCATGTCGCGGAAGAAAGGCGCCACCTCGGCGGCGATTCCGGCCTCAAGGTATATCTGCTGCGCGGCCTCCAGTGACTCGGCGCGGCTCTGCTGCTCCACCTTGAGCCGGGCGCGCAGGGTCTCGGGCAGGGTCGCGAGAGCGCGAGGGACGGTCTCGGACAGGATGCGCGCGCCCTGGCTGCCGCCCGTGACCAGCACCCGGATGCGGTAGTCGGGCGCCACATAGGCGCGGTCGTGCAGGGCGCGGATTTCGGCGCGCACGGGGATGCCGACCACCTCAATGGGGGCGCGGATCTTGTCGGGCGCCCGCTCCAGCGTCGGGAAGGCCGAGGCCACCTGATCCACATAGGGGGCCAGCCAGCGGTTGGTGCGGCCCAGCACGGCGTTCTGTTCGTGGATCAGGGTGGGCCGCTTCTGGCTGATGGCGGCCAGAAGGGCGGGGGCGGACGGATAGCCTCCGAAACCGACGACCACCGCCGGATTCAGACGGTCGAACGCCTTGCGGGCCTGCAGCACGCCCTGGGCGATGGCGCTCGCCGCCTTGAGCATGCCCAGCGGGCCTGAGCCCGTGGCCGCGTCCAGATCGAGGCGCTCCTCGGCGGGGAAGCCGTGGGCGTACTGCTCGCCGCGCCGGTCGGTGGCCAGCACGATGCGCCAGCCGCGCGCGGCCATCTCCCGGGCCAGAGCCTCGGCGGGGAACATGTGGCCGCCGGTGCCGCCGGCGGCGAGGACGCAAACTCGGGAAGGACTCATCGCGGCAGGATGCGACGGCGGTTGCGCGGCAGCAAGGCGCCCGGTTCATAGGCGCCCGGACGACGGCGGGTCAGGGCCAGGGCGAACCCCATGGTCAGACCCATGGCCAGCATGGACGAGCCGCCATAGCTGACGAACGGCAGGGTCATGCCCTTGGTGGGGATCAGGTTCAGATTGACCGCGATATTGATGGTGGCCTGCAGGCCGATCAGCATGAACAGGCCCGCCGCCGCCGTCTGCTGGTACGGGTCGGCCAGCTTCATGGCGCGCGACAGGCCGCGCAGCACGATGAAGGCGTAGAGGGCGATCAAGATCAGCGAGAAGACAAGGCCGAACTCTTCGGCCGCCACCGAATAGATGAAGTCGGTGTGCAGGTCGGGCACGTTGCGCTTCATCACGCCCTCGCCCACCCCGCGGCCCAGCAGGCCGCCGGCCGAGATGGCCTCGGAGGCGCGGTCGATCTGATAGGTGTCGGCGGCGCCCGGCGACAGGAATTTGGCCACCCGGTCGCGCACGTGGTCGAACACCACGTAAACCGCCACCAATCCGGCCATGAAGATGCCGCCCAGCACCGCCATCCAGCGGATCGGCACCCCGGCCATGAAGAACACGGCCATGAAGGTGGTGGTGATCAGCAGCGTCTGGCCGATGTCCGGCTGGATCACCAGCAGGCCCACGGTCAGGACATAGACAGCGAAGGCGATGGAGACGCCCGGCACCCCCTGCCCCTTCTGCGCCTCGGCGAACATCCAGGCGGCGAAGACGATCAGGCCGGGCTTGGCGAACTCCGACGGCTGCAGGCCGAACGGGCCGAGGTTAATCCAGCGGGCGGCGCCCTTCACCTCGTTGCCGATGAAGGGCAGCAGGATCATGACGATGATGGCGCAGATCAGCGCCAGCACGGCGATGCGCCGCACCCCGCGCGGCGACAGCAGGGAGGCGATCAGCATGGCCCCGCCCCCGGCCCCCGCGAACACGATCATGCGCCAGGCGTAGTGGAAGGGATCGGTGATGGACTCATCGGCCCGGATCGCGGCCGGGCTGGAGGCGAAGGACAGGGCCACGCCCAGGAAGATCAGGGTGGAGGCGGCCGCCAGCAGGCCCTTGTCCACCGTCCACCACCACTGGGCGATGGGCGAGGTGTCGTTGCGCGAGAACGGATGGGCGTAGCTGTTCACGGTCATGACGCGGCATCCTCGATCACGGGCGGCACGGCGCCGAGGCTCAGCACGGCGGCGCGGAACGCCTCGCCCCGCGCCTCGAAGTCCGGATACTGGTCGAAGGAGGCGGCGGCTGGGCTGAGCAGCACCACCGCGTCCTCATCGTTGGCCTCGGCCCAGTCGGCCGCGTCACGGGCGGCCGCGGCGACGGCGGCCTGGATGTCGCCGCACAGGGAGACGGGCGCCGCGTCGTCGATCTCGGCGGCGAAGGCGTCGGCCGCCTCACCGATCAGATAGGCGTGGGCGATGTGCCCAAACAGCGGGACCAGGTCGGCGATCCCGCCGTCCTTGGCGCGGCCGCCGGCGATCCACCAGACGCGCGGATAACTGGCCAGGGCCTGTTTCGCCGCGTCGGTGTTGGTGGCCTTGGAGTCGTTGATGAACACCACGCGGCCGAGCCGGGCGACCGGCTCCATCCGGTGTGCCAGTCCGGGGAAGGTCAGCAGGCCCCGCACGGCCTCGTCGCGGCTGAGGCCCACGGCGCGCACGGCGGCGTAGGCGCAGGCCGCGTTCTGGGCGTTGTGGCGGCCCGGCAGGGAGACCGCCGTGGACAGATCGGCGACGCGCTCGTCCCCGTCCATCAGCCAACCGCCCCGCAGGCCGACGCCGTCCATGTCATCAACGCGGGGCGTCCATTCGTCGTCGCTGTCCGGCGCAGCCACGGTGACCGGAACGAAGGCGGACAGGCCCCGGGCCACGCCTTGGCTGTACGGGTCGTCGACACCGATCACGGCCACACCGCCGGGCGGCTGCTCCTGAAAGATGCGGCGCTTGGCGGCCACATAGCCCGCCATGCCGCCGTGACGATCCAGATGATCCGGGCTGATGTTGGTCAGCACCGCAACGTCCGGCCCGAAGCGGCTGGTCAGGTCCAGTTGATAGGACGAGACCTCGATCACATAGATGGCGTCGGGCGTCGGCTCGGGCAGGGCCAGGACGCCGATGCCGATATTGCCCCCCACATGGATCGTGCGGCCCGCCTGCCGGAGGATCCAGCCGATCAGGGCGGTGGTGGTGGACTTGCCGTTGGTGCCGGTGATGGCGATGACCTTGGGCCGCTCGACCTCGGCCAGGGCGGACACGGCGCGGGCGAACAGCTCGATGTCGCCCATGACCCGCACGCCCGCGTCCTTGGCCATCTGGACGGTCCAGTGTGGCGAGGGATGGGTCAGGGGCGCGCCGGGCGACAGGATCAGGGCGGCGAAGTCCGACCAGTCCGCGCGGGACAGGTCCTCGACCGCGAAGCCTTCGGCCTCGGCCTGCAGTCGGCTGGACAGACTGTCGTCCCAAAGCACGGGCTCGGCGCCGCCGGCCTGCAGCGCGCGGGCGGCGGTCAGGCCGCTGCGCCCCAGCCCGAAGACCGCGACTCGCCGCCCTTCAAAACCGGGGACGGTGATCATGGCTATCTCAGCTTCAGGGTCGAAAGGCCGACGAGGGCCAGCATCGCCGCCACGATCCAGAAGCGGACCACCACGGTGGATTCGGCCCAGCCCATCTTTTCGAAATGGTGGTGGATGGGGGCCATCAGGAAGATGCGCTTTCCGGTGGCCTTGAAGTAGGCCACCTGGATCATCACCGACAGGGCCTCGACCACGAACAGGCCGCCGACGATGGCCAGGACCAGTTCATGCTTGGTGGCCACGGCCATGGCACCCAGGGCGCCGCCCAGCGCCAGCGATCCGGTGTCGCCCATGAAGATCTTGGCCGGGGGGGCGTTGTACCAGAGGAAGCCCATGCCCCCGCCGATGATGGCGGCGCAGAAGATGGCCAGTTCACCCGCGCCGGGCACATGGTGCACCTGCAGGTATTCCGAGAACAGGAAGTTGCCGACCAGATAGCTGATGATGCCGAACACGGCGGCGGCCATCATCACCGGCACCACCGCCAGCCCGTCGAGGCCGTCGGTCAGGTTCACCGCATTGGACGCCCCGATGATGACCACGGCGGCGAACACCACATAGAACCAGCCGATGTTCAGCAGCACTTCCTTGAAGAACGGGAAGGCCACCGAGGTCTCCAGACCCGGCGAGGTGGGCGAGATCTGCATCCAGACCACGGTCAGGACCCCGGCGATGACCGCCACCACCACCTGGGCAAGCAGCTTCTGCTTCGAGGTCAGGCCGGCGGAGGATTGCTTGGTCACCTTGGCGTAGTCGTCGATGAAGCCGAGGATGCCGAAGGCCGCGGTCACCAGCGAGACGATCCAGATGTAGGGGTTGGTCAGATCGCCCCACAGCAGCACAGCCGCCGCGATGCCTGCCAGAATCATCAGCCCGCCCATGGTGGGCGTGCCCTGCTTCGTCAGAACGTGGCTTTCCGGCCCGTCAGCGCGGATGGGCTGGCCCCTGCCCTGACGCGCCCGCATCCAGTCGATGAAGCGCTGGCCCATGGCCACCGCCACGATCATGGCCGTGACCAGCGCCAGACCCACGCGCACGGTCTGGTACTGGACCAAGTTCAGCAGAGGGTAAGCCTGGGCCACGTCGGCGTAGTAGAGATACAGCAGATAAATCATGAGGCGGCGCCCTCTTGCGCGTCGCGGCGACGCTCCATGTCGGCCAGGGCCGCGGCGATCGCCGAAGCCTTCGAGCCGTTCGATCCCTTGACCATGACGATGTCGCCGGGCCGCACTTCCTCGACCAGGGCCTCGGCCAGGTCGGCGGCGGTCTCGCGCCAAAGGCCCCGGCGCTCGGGGCGCAGGGCGTCATGCAGGCGCTTCATCTGCGGGCCGGCGGTGTGGACCAGATCCAGACCCGCCGCGTCGATGGTCTCGGCCAGTCCCGCGTGCAGGGCCTCGGACTGGTCGCCCAGCTCCAGCATGTCGGTCAGGGCGACCATGCGCCGCCCGCCAGCCGCCACGGGCCGCGCGCCCAGGCTGAGGAAGCCGGCCCGCATGGACAGGGGGTTGGCGTTGTAGCTTTCATCGATCAGCAGGAAGGAACCGCCGCGAATGGCGACGCTCTTGTTCTGTCCCCGTCCGGCCAGCGGCTGGAATTCCGACAGGGCCTCCAGCGCCGTCTCGACGGGCACGTCCAGGGCGTCCAGCATCAGGATGACGGCCAGGCAATTGTGGCCCCAGTGGAAACCGGACTGCTTGAGCGAAAACACATAATGGCGGCCGAAGATCTCAGCCTCGACCCGTGCACCGTCCGGATTGGGCGTGAAATCGATCAGCCGGGCGTCGGCGTCGGCCGAGGCGCCGAAGCTGACCACCCGCGCACTGGCCCGCAGGGCCGCCTGCCGCAGAAGGGGCGCCCAGTCGTTGTCGCCGTTGATCACCGCCACGCCGCCGGGCCCCAGGCCCTCGAACACGGCGGCCTTTTCATTGGCCACCCCGGTTTCACCGTCGGCGAAGCCCTCGATGTGCACCGGCCCCACGGTGGTGACGCAGGCGGCATGGGGCTGGACCATGCGCGACAGGGGCGCGATCTCGCCCGGCGCGTTCATGCCGATCTCGAAAACGGCCCGCTCCACATCCGCGGGCATGCGGGCGAGGGTCAGGGGCACGCCGATGTGGTTGTTGAAGCTCTTGACCGAGGCGTGGGCGGGACCGGCCAGATCGAGACCCGCCTTGATGGCCTGGGTGACGCTGGTCTTGCCGACCGAACCGGTGACTGCGCCGCGCCGCACCTGGGGCGCCCGGTCACGGGCGGCGGCGGCCAGCGCCTCGAGCCCCTTCAGCGTATCGGGCACCACGATGCAGGGACCGCCGTCGACGGGCCGCTCCACAAGGGCGCCGGCCGCGCCCGCCTCGAAGGCCGAGGCGACGAACTCATGGCCGTCGCGCGCTCCCTTCAGCGCCACGAACAGGTCGCCGGGCTCGACTTCCTTGCTGTTGAAGGTGATCCCCCGGGCCTGAAACCCGGCGCCGTCCATGCGGCCGCCCGTGGCGACGGCGATGTCGACGGCCGTCCAGAGGGGGTCTTTCCCCGACGATTGGGGCATCACGCGTCTTCCTTCAGGGCCTCGGCGATTTCCTGGGCGTCGTCGAAGGGATGGGTGATTCCGCCGACGATCTGACCCTGTTCATGCCCTTTTCCGGCGACCACGACCACATCCCCGTCGCGCATCATGGACAGGGCGTGGCGGATGGCCTCGCGCCGGTCGCCGATCTCGATGGCGTCGGGGGCGGTGATCTTCGCGTCCGCGCGAATGGCTGCGGGATCCTCGGAGCGCGGGTTGTCGTCGGTCAGGATGGCCACGTCCGCCAGTTTCTGGGCGATGGCGCCCATCAGGGGCCGCTTGGCCCGGTCCCGGTCGCCGCCGCAGCCGAACACCACGATGAGCCGGCCCGTCGCATGGGGCCGCAGGGAGGTCAGCACCGTCTCCAGGCCGTCGGGCGTGTGGGCGTAGTCCACATAGGCGTCGCCGCCCCGGGGGCCCGTGGCCACATGCTGCATGCGCCCCTCGGCGCCCTGCAGATGCTCCAGCGCCGCCAGCACGCGGTCGGGCGCCTCGCCGGCCGCGATGCACAGGCCCGCCGCCACCAGGGCGTTGGAGGCCTGAAAGGCGCCGACCAGCGGCAGCATCAGTTCGAAGACCTCGCCCTTCGCGTCAATGGTCAGGCGTTGGCCCTCGCTGGTCGTCTGGCGGGCGATCAGGCCCAGGTCACGGCCGCGCTGGCCCACGCCCATGATCGACAGACCCGCCATCAAGCCGTGCGCGGCGAAACCGGAGTAGGCGGGCGAATCCGCGTTCAGCACCGCCGTGCGGCCGCGCGGCAGCAGGGAGTCGAACAGGCGCAGCTTGGCGGCGCGATAGGTCTCCATATCGCCGTGATAGTCCAGATGGTCCTGGGTCAGGTTGGTGAAGGCGGCGGCCTTCAGCGACACGCCGTCCAGACGGCGCTGCTCCAGCCCGTGGGAAGACGCCTCCAGCGCCACGTGGGTGACCCCGCGCCCGGCGAGCTTGGAGAGGATTCGGGCCGAGTCTGCGGCGTCCGGGCTGGTCAGGCTGGCGCGGGTCAGGGCCTGGTCGCCGTGCCAGACGCCGAGGGTGCCGACGCTGGCCCCTTCGATGCCCAGCAGGGTCCAGATCTGGCGACAGAAGGCGGCCACCGAGGTCTTGCCGTTGGTGCCGGTGACGGCCACGCAGGTCTTCGGCTGCGTCCCGAAAAAGCTCCGCGCGGCCAGGGCGTAGGAGCGCCGCACATCGCCGCAGGGCACCAGCACCGGCGCGGCCTCGCCCGGCGTGTCGCTGGGGGCCAGAATGGCGGCGGCGCCCGCCGACAGGGCCTGGGGGATATAGGCGCGGCCGTCGGCCGACGCGCCGGGAATGGCGGCGAACAGGGTTCCGGGCGCGACCTTGCGGCTGTCGGCCGTCACGCCGGTGATGACCGGGTCGTGACCGACGTCGCGGCGCAGCAGGTCGGACAGACGCATCTCGGGGCGCGCGTCGAGCAGGCTCACTGGGCGGCCCCCGCGCGGTCTTCGGGCTGGGGGATGGGCGCGCCGGTCGCCGTGCGCCAGCGGTCGGCGCCGCGCCCCACGTTCAGGAAGCCGGCGATGCGGTCGATGACGCGCCCGGCCACCGGCGCGGCGACGAAGCCGCCGGTGCGCGGATAGCCCTGGGGCTCGTCCATCAGGATGAAGACCATGTAGCGCGGCGCATCCAGCGGCCCGTCGGTGGGGAAGACGGCGGCGAAGGTGCCGATGGCGACGGTGGGGTCATAGCGGCCGTTGACCACCTTGTTGGCCGAGCCGGTCTTGCCGCCCACGCGCAGGCCGGGCGCGTCGGCGCGTGAACCCGATCCGCGCACCACATTCGCCCTCATGAGCGCCAGCATCTCGCGCGAGGTGTCCTCACTGACCACGCGGCGCAACCCGGGATGGGGGCCGTCGGCGGGGCGCAGGGTCAGGGGCACATAGCGGCCGCCGTTCAGCAGCGAGCCCATGGCCGCCGCCGCCTGTGCGGGGGTGACCATGATGCCGTAGCCGAAGGACAGGGACGCCAGGGTGGTGTCGCGCCAGTTCACCGGACGGCGCGGGGCGGCGGATTCGTGCAGTTCGATGGGCGCGGCGTCCAGCAGGCCCAGATCCTGGAAATAGCGCTGCATGGTGTCGCCGCCCATCTCGATGGCCAGGCGCGAGGTGCCGATGTTGGACGAGTGCAGGAACACGTCCTCCAGCGTCATCACGCGGTTCTGGGCGTGGAAGTCGCGGATGGTGCGGTTGCCGATCTGCAGCGGGTCCGAGGCGTCGAAGGTGGTGGTCATGTCGGCCTGGCCAGTGTCGAGGCCAGCGGCGACGGTGAAGGCCTTGAAGACCGACCCCATTTCGTAGTGGGCGGAGGTGACGCGGTTCAGTTCGGCGTCGCCGGTCTCGCCCCGGCGGTTCGGGTCGAAGTTCGGATAGCTGGCCATGGCCAGGACTTCGCCGGTCTGGATGTTGGTGATGACGCCGACCGCGCCGCGCGCGCCCATCTCGGCCGCGGCGGCGTAAAGCTCGTTCTCCAGCGCCGCCTGGACCCGCAGGTCGATGGACAGGGGCACCGCCTCGCCCGTCGCTCCGGCGCGGCGGATCTCGCGGTCGAAGGCCAGTTCGGCGCCGGTGACGCCCCGTTCTCCGGCGAAGCCGATGACATGGGCCGCAGAGCCGCCCAGCGGATAGACCCGCGCATTCTCGGCCTCGAAATAGACGCCGCCCAGGGCCAGGTCGTGCAGGGCGGCGCGCTCGGGCGGGGTCAGGCCGTTCATGACCACCACGCGTCGGTCGCCGTACAGCGCCTCGCGCAGCCGGTCGTGGGGCAGGCGCGGCAGGGCGGCGCTCATGGCCTCCAGCGCCGTTTCGCGGTCCCAGACCTCGGCGGGCTCCACATAGAGGCCGTAGTGCCGGATGTTGGCGGCCAGCAGGTTTCCATTGCGGTCGGTCAGGTCGCCGCGCGCCAGCACAGGACCGGCGCGCCAGCCGCCCGCGCCAGGGTCGCCCGACAGCAGGGCCGCGTGTCCCGCGCCGCCGACCAGGGCGATGAACAGGACGCTGAAGACGATCAGCATCAGGGCGATGCGGACGCGGGTGTCCTCCTCGGGCCGCTGGTCCGCCTTGGCGCGCTCGAAGGCGTGCTCGATCCACCAGATCAGGCCGGTCAGCCAGCGCCAGGACGGCGTCGCGGAGGGAATGTGACGCGGTTCGACCGAACTCACTGGGCGGCCTCCGCTTCGACATCGGCGGGTTCGGGCGTCGTTTGTCCGGACGCCAGCGCGGGCAAGGAGTCCAGATCGGCGCGCTGCTCCACGGAGATGGGCGCCAGACCGGCCTGACGCGACAGGGCCTCCAGCCGACCCGGCTCTTCCAGGCGGGCGGTCTCGGCGGTCAGCAGACGGACGCGCTGGCGTTCGTCGCTGATGTCGCGTTGAAGCGTGGCGATCTCGGCGCTCTGGCGGGCGGCCTGGGCCTTCACGAAATAGACGGACACGACGACGGCGGCCAGGATGGCCACGCCGATGATCTCGGTCACGCGGAAGCCGCGGACCTTCCAGTCGAACACGGAGCGCAGGACGGCGGTCATGCGGCCATCCTCCCCCAGGCGGGCGCCTCGGTGCGCACGGCGGCGCGCAGCCGGGCCGAGCGGGCGCGGGGGTTGCCGGCGCGCTCCGCCTCCCCGGCCTCGCGGGCGCCCTTGAACATCAGGGTGAAGCTGGGCGCGCGGGTCTCGATCTGCAGCGGCGCATGGCGCGAGCCGCCCGGGGTGTTGCCGGTGCGCTCGGTCAGGAACGCCTTGACGATGCGGTCCTCCAGCGAATGGAAGGTGACCACCGCCAGCCGTCCGCCGGGCGCGAGGGTCGCCTCGGCCGCCTCCAGACCGGCGGTCAGTTCGCCCAGTTCGTCGTTCACGGCGATGCGCAGGGCCTGAAAGGTGCGGGTGGCCGGATGGATCGGGGCCCCGCGACGGCCGCCCAGGGCCTTCTCCACCACCTCGGCAAGATCCAGCGTGCGGGTGAAGGGCCGCTCGACACGGCGGCGCAGGATGGCCGTGGCCACGCGGCCGGACTGACGCTCCTCGCCATAGAGCTTGAGGATGTGGGCCAGCGGGCCGTGGTCCCAGCTGTTGACGATGTCGGCGGCGCTCTCGCCCTCGCTGGACATGCGCATGTCCAGCGGGCCGTCGCGCATGAAGGAGAATCCGCGCTCGGCCTGATCCAGCTGCATGGACGAGACGCCGATGTCGAACACCGCACCGTCCAGACGGTCATGGCCGGTCTCGGCGAAGGCGGCGGACAGGCCGGAGAAGGGCGTCTGCTTCAGCTCGAACCGGCCGGGGAAATCGGCGGCGACCTTGTCGGCGTGGGCGCGCACGGTGGGATCACGGTCCAGCCCCACCACGGCCGCGCCGCGCGCCAGGATGGCCCGGGTGTAGCCCCCGGCGCCGAAGGTGGCGTCGATCATGACGTCGCCCGGCTTCGGGTCCAGCGCCTCGATCACTTCATCCAGCAGGACGGGGGCGTGGGGAGAGGTCATCAGCCGCCCTCCCCGCGTACGGCCAGGCTGGCGCGGCGGCGCGCCTCGCCCATCTCGCGCATGGCCTGCTGGGCCAGCTTGCGCTGCTCGGCCTCATGCTCGCGCCAGCGGGCGCGGTCCCAGATCTGGAAGCGGTCGCCCAGGCCGACCATCACCACCTCGGACGTGAGGCCGCCGCGTTCGACCAGGGCCTCGGTCAGGGTGATGCGCCCGGCGGTGTCGTAGGAGAGCTGCTTCAGTCCGCCGTAGAACTGGCTTTCCATGGCCGCGCGGAAGGGGTCGCCGAACGGGATGCTGTCGATGAAGGCGCGATAGGCGGCCACGAACCCTTCGCCGCCCGCCTCCAGGCAGTCAGCCTCGATGGAGGGAAAGCAATAGAGGCCCGTGACGGCGCCGTTTTCGGCGGTGCGGAATTCCTGCGGCGCCTGCAGGCGCCGTTTTGCGTCCAGCTGCTTCTCGTGGGTTGAGAGAAACACCCTTGCCCGCCTCGGATCCGTCGATCCGTCCCGACACCCGTCGCCGCATGCGGACCGACACAATGCCGACCCTCCCCAGGTTCGCTATTGGGGTATCATGGGATCAGTTGGGAGACAATGGGATTAGTTGACACTTCTTAACCATGAAGACCCGATCTGGGCGGCCGTTTCTGTTAACTTTCAGAACATTCGTAGAACAAATAAGTATTCACAGCCTGTGGATGACTGTGCCCGCCACATGGGCGCCTCACCGGTTAACGGGGTTGAAATGCCAGACGGCCTGTAAGCCGGGTTCTGTTCCGGTCCGAAGACCGGCGACGATCATTCCTCTGGACCGGCCATTGCTGACCGGTTCTCGCGACCTACCCGGACGTCCCAGGCGGTGAGCCCTGCGGCCGAGGCCGCGCGACGTCCCTATTCGGTCTTGCTCCAGGCGGGGCTTGCCGTGCCGTCTGCGTTGCCGAAGACGCGGTGGGCTCTTACCCCACCCTTTCACCCTTACCTTCCGAAGAAGGCGGTTTGCTTTCTGTGGCGCTGTCCCTCGGGTCACCCCGGGCGGAAGTTATCCGCCGCCTTTTCACCGTGGAGCCCGGACTTTCCTCGACGAGACAGGATCTCTCCTGGCCCGCCGCGACCGCCCGGCCGTCTGGCGTGGTCAGTCTAACACGCCGGGGATGATCTTCAGAAGGCTATTCGTCGTCGGTCTCGGCCTGGGGCTCGGCCCGCTCACGGTCCCGGCTCATGGACGAGGCGATGGCTCCGCGCTGGGCGCTTGATGATCTCTGGTTCAGCTCGGCCGAGTACAGGGATCTGAGATAGGCCATGTCCCAATCGGTCATGCGCGGCGGCGCCGCTTCATCCTCGAAGAGGTTTAGGATGGTGTCGAAAGCTAGGGTCCGCGCCTCGGGGTCGACCTGGGCGAAGGCGACCATGGCCACATAGTCCGCCAGCTGCTCCAGGCTGACGCCCTCCGCCCTGACGAAATCGACAATGATGAAGGCTCGCGTCAGGTCATTGCGAATTTCGGTCCGCAACAGACTGCCCTGAACGCTCACCATGGCCGGGCCCTCGCCCGGCATCGACACGGCGGCGACGCCGGTGTCGGCGTCCACGGGCAAGCTCACGTGCCACCAACGCACCGGGCGCTCAGTGGACTGGAACCGCTGCAGGCTGGCGCGGCTCTGGGACGCGCCGGCATAACCCGGCCGAAACGCATAGGGCCGCTCGCTGACCAGGGCCCGCGCCAGGCCCGGGCCGTCCTCGGTGGCGAGGACGAGGATATTGGGGCTGCACCCCGGCTCACCGATATCCAGGCCCAGATCCAGGGCGACCTCGGAGACCCGGTCGACCACGTACTGACCTGACTCGCGCCTGAGATTGACCGCGCCCACGCAGACGCTGTCGCTCCAGCGTGCGGGCCCCCGACCACGCGGCGGATCCGTGACCTCGTCGAGGAAGTTGTTCACGGCCTCCCGCACACGCTGACCCGTAACGGTGACTTCATCCACCTCGGTCACGGGGGTGTCGGGCGCGGTTTGCGGCTCCTGGGCGGTCTGTCCGAACAGGGTCAGGGCGAAAAGCAGAGGGGTGATCATCATGAAGTCCCGCTAGCAGAGGGTGACGTGCGGCGACAGCCGTTCACGCCGAAACGTCGCGCTTTTCACCATGCTACACGCTAAAGTCGAATTTATGGCAGCACGCCGGTGAGTGTCTCGACCTGGGCCAATTGCAGAAGACCCATCAGACGGGCGCGGGTTTCGCCGTCGGCGATGCCGTCCACCTTCTCGGGCCGCCAGTGGCGCTGAAACGCCTCGACCACGACACGGGTGTCCTCGTCATAGACCCCCGACGGCGCGGGCTCGTAGCCGAAGCGGTGCAGCCCGGCCTGAAGCACGTGAACGCCCAGACCCTCGTCGCCGGGCCCCAGCGGCGGGCCCAGGGCGGCGATGCGTTCGGCGGCCGGTTCAAACCACAAGCCATGGCCGGCCTCGGCCAGCCGCTTCCAGGGAAACAGTTCGCCGGGATCGGTCTTGCGGCGCGGGGCCACGTCGGAATGCCCCAGAATGCGATCGTCGCTGATGGTCCAGCGCGATCGGATGTCGGCGACCAGGGCGAGCACCGTCTGAATCTGGACCTCCGGAAAGGCGCGATAGCCCCATTCGTGGCCGGGATTGACGATCTCTATGCCGATGGAGGCGGCGTTGATGTCCGTGTCGCCCTTCCACCAGGACACGCCCGCATGCCAGCAGCGGCGTTCCTCGGGCGCCAGGCGGAACACCCGGCCGTCCTCCTCCACCACATAGTGGGCCGAGACGCGCGCCTCGGGATCGCGCAGGCGGTCCAGCGCCTCGGCGCCGGTCTGCATGCCGGTGTAGTGCAGAAGGATCATGTCCGGCGGGGCGCGCCGGGCGTCGGTGTTGGGGGTCGGGGCGTCGATGAAGTCGAGGGCGGTCATGGGGTCATATTCGACCGGACCGCGCCTGATGGGAAGCGCAGGTTAGCGGCCCTGGCGTTCCCAGCCGTGGGCCACCCAGGTGTCGCCCACCTTCTCGGCCTCGATCACGCCGTCAGGGCCGGCCGCGGCGGTGCGGGCGCGGGCCGAACGGCGGGCGCGCAGGGCGAAGCCGGTCAGGAACATCACGATGCCGGCGACAAGGGCGATCACGGCCACGGCGGCTGCGGTGAAGATGGCCAGCAGGGCGCCGATGGTCACGGCGATCCCGGCGGCGATCATGCCGCCCAGCCACATGACCGAGCCCATCAGCCCCGATCCGCGCGCGGGACGCGTGGTGAAGCCGATGCGGGTGAAGCGGGTCTGGAACTGGGTCATGAGCTACCTTGGGGACGCCGTCATGAATGATCACTGAAGAGGCGGTGATCCTGCTCAACGCTTGAACGGCAATGTCGGTCCGCGAGGGGACGCCGTCAATGCGACATCCCCTCACAGGTGAGTGTGTCAGCGCAGGGGCTGATCGGCCATGACCACGGCGCCCTGGGAGCGCATGCGTTCGGCCCGGGCCCGGGCCATCACGGCCTGGACGTCCGGGTCGTCCATGACGGCCCCCACGCGAACCAGGGTCTCGGCCGCCTCGCTGGACGAGCCGAACGCTTCGCCCAGCGCCTCCCAGGTGGACAGGGGACGCGGATAGCGGCGGAAGCGCACCGATTCATCGGCGGGGATCTCGGCCAGGGCCTTGGCCCGCTGGATGGCTTCATGGATGCCGCCGACCTCGTCGACCAGACCCAGCTGGCGCGCCTGGGCGCCGGTCCAGACGCGGCCGCGCGCGATCTCGCGCACCCGGGCGGCGGGCAGATTGCGGCCCGTGGAGACGCGGGTGACGAAGTCCTCGTAGACCTGGTCCATCCAGCCGGAGAAGGCGGCCCGCTCGGCCTGGTTGAAGGGCCGCTCGGTGGTGAAGGCGTCGGCGTATTCGCCGCCCACGGTCAGACCGCTGATGTCCACGCCGAACCGGCCCAGGGCCTCGTCCAGCACGAACTTGCCGCCAAACACGCCGATGGAGCCGGTCAGGGTCGAGGGCTGGGCCACGATGGCCGAGGCCTCGGACGAGATCCAGTAGCCGCCCGAGGCCGCATAGGCGCCCATGGACACAACCACCGGCTTGCCCGCCGCCTTGGCCGCGCGCACCGCGTCCAGAATCTGTTCGGAGCCTTCCGGCGAGCCGCCCGGCGACGAGACGCGGAAGACGATGGCACGGACGGAGTCGTTTTCGATGGCGTCATAGATGGCGGCGGCGATGTCGTCGGAGCTCATCATCGATCCGGCGCCGAACGGATCGGCGGAGCTGCGTCCGGTGAGGATGGCGCCCTCGCCGCCGACGATGGCGATGGCGTTGCGGCCCGAGCCGGTGCGCTCGCCCACGGCGTTCGAATACTCGCTGAACCGGATGATGCGGCCGTTGTCGCCGGCGAGGCGACGGGCCTCGGCCTCGGCTTCATGCACGCCGCCGGTGTTGTCGATCAGGCCCAGGGCTTCGGCCTCGGCCGGGGTGTGGGGGCCGGATTCGAAGGCGGTGCGCAGAGCGTCCAGCTCCATGCTGCGGTCGCTCGCGGCGTTGGCCAGGGCGCTCTCATAGATGGAGGTCATCCAGCCTTCGGCCGCCTCGCGGTGCGACTCGGTGAAACCGCTCTGGGTGAAGGTGTTGACCGCGTTCTTGTACTCGTAGCGCTGCTCGAAATCGGCGGTGATCCCGTAACGCTCGAAGGCGCGGCCGAAGAAGATTTCCTCGCTGGCCAGGCCCGTGGCCTGGAAGCTGGCGTTCTCCTGCATCCAGAACTCGCTGGCCGAGGCACCCAGCATGTAGGTGGAGACCACCGCGCCCAGCGGCATCAGGCCCTGGGAGTGGGCGATCACCGGCTTGCCCGAGGCGCGGAAGCGCTGGATGGCCTGGCGCAGCTCGTCGGCCGAGGCCGGGGTCATGCCGCTTTCCGGCAGACGCACCAGCACCACCTTGATGCGGTCATCGTCCTGGGCCTGGGCCAGCACGTCCACGACGCGCATCACCGACAGGCCCGACCCGCCGAACCCGGCGAAGGGATTGGTGGGCGCCTGGTCGGTCAGGCCGCCGCGCAGATCCAGCTCAAGCACCGCCTGGGCCGGCACCGCAGGTTTGGACGACCCGGCGGCGGAAGCGATCAGAAGGACTGGAATTCCAATAATGAACAACAGAAGCCCGACAAAGACCCCGGCGATGGTGAGTGCGAACTGCTTCATCGGATTCCTGAAAACCGTCGTTCGGCCAGTAGGAGGCCACCCCGGACCATAGGGCCTGACCCGTCACCGTCAAATGAACGTCCCGTAACGCGCGAACTTCAATGCTGCACCGCCGCAGTCCTGATTGAAGACGGGCTTCGAAACCCCTATATGCGGGCCACCAACGGGGGACGTGCCCCCGCCCACGGACATAGGAGGCCGGAGCTCCCCATGCTGGTCACCCTGATGAAATCCAAGCTGCACCGCGCGACGGTGACCCAGGCGGACCTCGACTACGAGGGCTCCATCGCCATCGACCGCGATCTGCTGGACGCCGCCGACATCTATCCGCACGAGCAGGTGGATGTGCTGAACATCACCACCGGCGCGCGCTTCACCACCTACGCCATCGAGGCGCCGCGCGGCTCCCGCGTCATCGGCGTCAACGGCGCCGCCGCCCGTCTGGTGCAGAAGAAGGACAAGGTGATCATCGTCACCTATGGCCAGCTGCCCGCCGAACAGGCGCGCAACTACACGCCCAATGTGGTGCTCCTGGACGACGGCAACCACATCAAGGACGCGGCTTGATCATTCCTGGTGCGCTAACGCTCGGCGCGCGGCGCCTCGCTGCTTGAGCGCGTTTTTGGTGCGCTAACGCTCGCGCCGCGGACGCTCGCTGCTTGAGCGCGTTCCTGATGCACAATTGAAAAGGCCCGCCGGGCGGCGGGCCTTTTTGTTGTCTGGCGCGTAGCCTTATCGCACGATGTCGTAAACACCGTTGATGTTGACGCGGATGGTCAGCTCGCCGGGCGCCACGCTGGTGCTTTCCATGCTGTCCATGGGCGCGGCCGCCATACGGGCGAACATCTGCGGCTGGGGCGCATAGCCGCCGCCTTCCGACAGGTTGCGGATGCCCGCGAGGCGCACACCGAGCGCATTGGCGTACAGATTGGCCTTGGCCTGCAGCGCCTGGACGGCGGCCATGCGGGCCTGATCCTCGGCCTGCCGAGGGTTGATCAGGCCGAAGCTGATGCCGTCGATCTGGTTGACCCCGGCGTTCACCACCGCGTCGGCGGTCGAGCCCACACGCTCCAGATCACGAATCTCAACGGTGACCCGGTTGGACGCCTGATAGCCGCGCAGGCGGGGCGGCTCGTTCTGCACATAGTCATACTGCGGCGACAGGTTCAGGCCCGAGGTCTGGATGAACCGCTCCTCGATCCCGGCGGACCGCAGGGCGCGCATCACCTCGTTCATGCGGGTGCGGTTCTGGGCCATGGCCTCGGCGGCGGTGGTCGCCTCGGTCATGACGCCGAAATTGATGCTGGCCATGTCCGGCGCGGCGCGCACCTCGCCATGGGCCGACAGGTTCAGGGTCGGGGTCTCGGGCTGGACCAGAATGGTCTGGTTGGCGGGCGGGGCCTGCTGGGCCAGGGCGGGGGCGGCGGTCATGACCGCGCCGGCGGCCAGCACGGC
>NZ_JADWOW010000032.1:0-51361 GCF_015767455.1 Brevundimonas sp. BAL450 | reverse complement strand
TGTCCGCCGGCGGACACCGGGGTCGAGCCGAAGGCGTTGGCGGGCGTCAGGCTCTGGGGAAAGGTTCGGGCGGAAGCGGTGTAGTCGGGCAGCACGCTGGGCTGGATCTGCAGCGGCGCCGGCGGGCCCACGTCGCTTGTCCGGGCGTCGGCGGCGGGCCGCTGTTGGGCGCGCGGCGCCTCGGCCTTGCCGGGCCAGCTGAGCATGCGCAGACCCGCCTGACCGCTGGGGCTTTGATTCCCGGCGCTCTGGGCGTCCGCCGACGAGGCCGTGAAGACCAGGCCGGCCGCCAGCAGACCCGAACACAGGATGCTGTGGTTCCCTCGTCGTGGCGCCATGGCCGAAGCCCCCTGGAGATCATGGCCGCATCATCGGCCGGACAGGGGGCGAGGCTAGGCTCCACGGCCTTAACCCGTCGCTAACGGAGGCCCCGATTTCCGCCCCGCCGACGCAGCACCGCGCGCTCGATCCCGCCGATCAGCGCGTTCAGCGCCACCCCCATCAGGGCCAGACAGGTCAGGGCGGCCAGAAGCTCGGCGGTGCGCAGCCGGTTTCCCGCCTCCAGCAGACGCCAGGCCAGCCCCTGGGTCTGACCCGTGCCCGAGACGAACTCGGCCACCACCGCCCCGATCACCGCCAGGCCCGCCGCCACCCGCAGCCCCTCCAGGGCGAAGGGCGCGGCGGCGGGCACGCGCAGCCGCCACAGCCTTTGCCACGGCGATGCGCCATAGAGGTCGAACAGCCGCTCCAGATCCGGGTCCGCCGATTTCAGCCCCGTCAGCACGCCCGAAAACAGAGGGAAGAAGGCCACCGTGGCCGCCAGCGCCACCACCGCCCGGTCGGCGTTGTCCAGCCCGGCCCAGATCAGTACCAGCGGCGCGATGGCCACCACCGGCGTCACCTGAAGCGTCACCGCCAGCGGCCGCACCGCCCGCTCCGCCGTGGGGTTCAGGGACACCGTCAGGGCGAGGGCCGTGGCGGCCAGCCCCGCCACCATCAGCGCCTGCAGCGCCATCCAGAAGGTGGCCCAGGCCGAGGCGGCCAGACGCGGTCCGGTCTCCACCAGCGCCATGAGCACCGCGCTGGGCGGCGGCAGGAAATAGGCGGGCACGGCCAGCGCCCGGCAGGCGATCTCCCACCCCGCCAGCAGCAACGCCAGCAGGATCAGGGGCGCCAACATGTCGCCCGCCCGCCTCACGCCGCCGGCTCCATGGCCGCGTCCAGCGCCGAGGCGATCTGTTCGACGGCGCGGGCGTGGGCCGGGTCCAGGCGATGGCCCGCCGGACGCGGCAGGGCGCCGGGCGTGCTGATCTCGGCGGCGATCCGGCCGTCGACGGCCCGCATCACCAGCACCCGTCCGGCCATGTAGGCGGCCTCCTCCACGTCATGGGTGACGAAGACCACGGCGGGCCGGCGCCGCGCCCACAGGGCGTGAATGTCCTCGATCAGGGCCCGGCGGGTGGCCGAATCCAGCGCCGCGAAGGGCTCATCCAGCAGCAGCAGGTCGGGGTCGGTCACCAGCGCCCGGGCCAGGGACGCGCGCATGGCCATGCCGCCGGACAGCTGATGGGGCCGCGCCCCCGCCCGCTCGCCCAGCCCCACCTGCGCCAGGGCGGTCCGCGCCCGCACATGGGCCTGATCCTTCGATTGCCCGGCAAGGCGCAGGGGCAGGGCCACGTTCTCCACGGCGGCGGCCCAGGGCATCAGGGTGGCGTTCTGGAACACCAGACCGGTGCGGCCCTTGTCCACCCGCCGCTCCACCCGGCCCGCGTCCGGCGTCTCCAGCCCGGCCAGCAGCCGCAGCAGGGTCGACTTGCCGCAGCCCGAGGCCCCGACCACGGCGACGATCTCGCCGCGCGTCACGGCCAGGTCCACCGGGCCGATAGGGCCACGGTCGGCGTGATGGACGACCACCCCGTTCAGCCGGGCGATGAGGGAAGGGTCAGCGGTCATGGACGTCCAGCCCGGTCAGAAGGCCGGACTGTTCCACGGGCCGGGGCGGGACGGAAGCGTCTCCATCAGCCTGCCGGAACGGTTTCAGTCGTCGCGCTGGGCCTCGCGGATGCGCGCGCGCTCCTGCTCGACGGCGTCGCGGCGGGCCGCCTCGCGCGCGGCGATCCGGCGCTCGATCTGGACCAGTTCACTGGCGTTGCGGCGGGAGGCCTCCTCGCGGCTCTCCCCCGGCTGACGACCGGTGATGTCGGGAACATAGATGCGCTGGGCGCAGGTGCGGGTCTCGAGATCGTACCAGCCGCCCCGGGCCTCGCATCGTTCTCCGGGGGCCGTCCAGAAGACGCGGAAGAGCACCACGCCGATCAGGAGCACGGCGAAAATGATCAGAAACAGGAAGCCCAACCGCTTGAAGCTCAGATACACGCGCGAGAATCCCCGGGAAGTTGACTTGGCGTTACGTTGACAGGCCGTGACGGCCGTTCCATGTGCTGCCGCACCAATAAGGCCGCGGCCGGGCGGCTTTCCAGACCAAAGTTTCAAAAAGGGTTCGGCATGAAGGTTCTTGTCCCCGTCAAACGGGTGATCGACTACAACGTCAAGGCGCGCGTCAAGGCGGACCAGTCGGGCGTCGACCTGGCCAATGTGAAGATGAGCATGAACCCCTTCGACGAGATCGCCGTCGAAGAGGCCGTGCGCCTCAAGGAAGGCAAGGAGCACCACGCCGCCGGCACCGCCGACGAGATCGTGGTCGTCTCCATCGGTCCGAGCCAGGCGCAGGAGACCATCCGCACCGCCCTGGCCATGGGCGCCGACCGGGGCATCCTGATCCAGTCCGACACCGATCTGGAGCCACTGGCCGTGGCCAAGCTGCTGAAAGCGGTGGTCGAGGAAGAGAAGCCCGACCTGGTCCTGATGGGCAAGCAGGCCATCGACGGCGACAACAACGCCGTCGGCCAGATGCTGGCCGCCCTGCTGGACTGGCCCCAGGGCACCTTCGCCTCCAAGCTGGAGATCAAGGACGGCAAGGCCGTGGTGACCCGTGAGATCGACGGCGGGCTGCAGACCCTGGCCTCGACCCTGCCGGCGGTGGTGACCACCGACCTGCGCCTGAACACCCCGCGCTACGCCTCCCTGCCCAACATCATGAAGGCCAAGAAGAAGGAGATCGCCATGAAGGCGGTCGCCGACTACGGCGTCGACACGGCGCCGCGCCTCAAGGTGCTGAAGGTCACCGAGCCGCCCAAGCGCTCGGCCGGCATCAAGGTGGCCGACGCCGCCGAACTGGTGGCCAAGCTCAAGTCCGAAGGAGTCCTGTAATGGCCGTTCTCGTCATCGCCGATCACGACAACGCCCACGTGCGCGACACCACCCACAAGACCGTCGCCGCCGCCGCGCAGTTGAACGCGGGCGACATCGACATCCTGGTGGTGGGCCAGGGCGCCCAGGCCGCCGCCGACGCCGCTGCGAAGATCTCGGGCGTGCGCAAGGTGCTGCTGGCCGAGTCCGCCGAACTGGGCAAGACCATCGCCGAGGCCGTCGAGGCCGTGGTGGTCCCCATGGCCGGGGACTATGACGCCATCCTGTCGCCCGCCTCGTCGGACGGCAAGAATTTCGCCCCGCGCATCGCCGCCAAACTGGACGTGGCCCCCATCTCCGACATCATCGAGGTGGTCTCCGGCGACACCTTCACGCGGCCCATCTATGCGGGCAACGCGCTGGAGACGATCCAGAGCTCGGACAAGACCAAGGTCATCACCGTGCGCCCCACCGCCTTCACGGCGGCGGAAGAAGGCGGCTCGGCCAAGGTCGAGACCATCAAGGGCGCCGACGCGGCCAAGACCGACTTCGTCGGCGAGGAAATGGTCAAGTCCGACCGTCCCGAGCTGGGCGCGGCCAGGATCGTGGTCTCCGGCGGCCGGGCCCTGGGCTCGGCGGACGAGTTCCACGCCGTGATGGACCCGCTGGCCGACAAGCTGGGCGCCGCCGTCGGCGCCAGCCGCGCCGCCGTGGACGCGGGCTACGCCCCCAACGACTATCAGGTGGGCCAGACCGGCAAGGTCGTGGCGCCGGAGCTCTACATCGCCATCGGCATCTCGGGCGCCATCCAGCACCTGGCCGGCATGAAGGACTCCAAGATCATCGTGGCCATCAACAAGGACGCCGACGCCCCCATCTTCCAGGTGGCGGACTATGGCATCGTCGGCGATTACAAGACGGTGATCCCCGAGCTGATGAAGGCGTTGGGCTGAACCTTCGAACACCCTGACGGGGGAAAGGGCCTTCCCGGCCCGCCCCCGCTTGGCGTAAGACAGCCGTCCGCGCGTTTCCGCGCGATCGGTTCAAGAGGCGTTCGACCGCATGGTTGAAATCAGGACGGTGGCCGTCATCGGCGCAGGCCAGATGGGCATGGGCATCGCCCATGTGGTGGCTCTCGGCGGCTATGACGTCAGGCTTTACGACGTGGGCGCGGACAAGCTGCCCGCCGCCATCGGCGCCATCGGCGCCAGCATGGCCCGCCAGGTCTCGCGTGGGACCGTGACGGCGGCCGACGCCGACGCGGGCCTGGCCCGCATCCTCCCCATCGAGACCCTGGCCGAAGCCGGAACCGCCGATCTGGTGATCGAGGCCGCGACCGAGGACGAGGCCATCAAGAAGTCGGTCTTCCGCGACCTGACCCCGCACCTGGGCGCCCATACCCTGCTGGCCTCCAACACCTCGTCCATCTCCATCACGCGGCTGGCCTCGGTCACCGACCGGCCCGAGCGGTTCATCGGCCTGCACTTCATGAAGCCGGCCCCCGCCATGAAGCTGGTGGAGCTGATCCGCGGCATCGCCACCTCGGGCGAGACCTATGACATCGCCGTGGCCTTCGCCGAGGCCCTGGGCAAGACCACCACCGAGTCCGAGGACTTCCCCGCCTTCATCGTCAACCGCATCCTGGCGCCGATGATGAACGAGGCGGTCTACACCCTGTACGAAGGCGTGGGGAACGTCACCGCCATCGACACGGCCCTGAAGCTGGGCGCCAACCATCCCATGGGGCCGCTGGAGCTGGCCGACTTCATGGGCCTGGATGTGGTGCTGGCCATCATGAACGTGCTGTACGAGGGCCTCGGCGACAGCAAATACCGCCCCTGCCCGCTGCTGGTGAAATATGTCGAGGCCGGCTGGCTGGGCAAGAAGACCGGCCGGGGCTTCTATGACTATTCCGGCGCAACCCCGGTTCCGACCCGATGAAACGCGATCTGAAGGACATCCGCGACGTGGGCGATCTGCCCGGTCAGGCGCCGATCAAGTGGCGCGGCTCGCCGGGCCTGTGGGCCCTGCTGGGGGGTCTGGCGGCGGTGGCCTGGCCGCCGCTGATCCTGACCCTGCCGCTGATGCCGCCGTCGCAGATCAGCTTCGGCTTCGACATGGACTGGCGGCTGCAGGTTCTGATCGCAGGCGTCATCGCGGTGCCGCTGGGCATGTACATGCTGGCGCGCGAGCGTGAACGGTCGGGTTCCCCGTCCACCCGTCTGGGGGTGATCTGGCGTTTCCTGCTCTACGGAGGCTTGCTGGCGGCGGTGCTGCAGATTCTGACGGCCCTGGTGATGATGGGTCTTCGCTGGGTGGAGGCGGGCGCCCTGGCGCAAAGCCTGGGCGCGGCCGAGACCACCCTGCTGATCTATGGCGTGGCGGGACTGCCGCTGGCCATGCTGATCGGCCTCAGCTACGCCCTGTGGGCGGGGCTGTGCGTGGCCCTGATCGCCTTCACGCCCAAGCCCCCGCCGGTGCGCCCGCGCGCCGGCCTGCTGGGCGAAACCGAAGGCGTCTAGGCCCCGCCGCCGCGGAATCATTACAGTCCTTTCATGAATCCCGGCTTGCCGATCGGGCGGATCGAGGCGACCCTCCCGCGCGAATGTCTGGGAGGGGCGACATGACCGAAACAGCCGTCAACACATCAGAGCGCGATCCCGTCGCCGAGCCCGCGCCCGTGCGCACATCCGACCGGCTGTTCAGCCTGGACGTGGTGCGCGGCTTCGCCGTGCTGGGCATTCTGGCGGTCAACGCCATCACCTTCGCCATGCCTGAACCGGTCATGATGAATCCGTCGCTGCAGCCCGGCGGACTGGAAGGCGAGGCGGCGGCGGCCTGGCAGACCATGCATGTGTTCTTCCAGGACAAGATGCGCACCCTGTTCTCCATGCTGTTCGGGGCGTCGCTGTTCCTCATCGGCGGCGAACGCAGCGACCTGACGCGCGGCAAGCTGCTCAGGAAGCGCCTGTTCTGGCTTGGGCTGTTCGGCCTGGCTCACGGCCTGTTCTTCTGGTTCGGCGACATCCTGCTGCTCTACGCCCTGACCGGGCTCGTGGTCCTGCTGGTGCGGTCCTGGAGTGCGAAGCGGCTGCTGATCGTGGGGGTCGCGCTGAACGTGACCCTGTCGGCGCTTTATGTGGGCGCCATCGCCCTGATGCGCATGGCGCCGCCCGAGGCTCTGGCGGACATGAACTGGGACGCCTCGCCCCAGCGGATCGCGGAAATGATCGCCGAATATCAGGGCACGGCCCTCGAAACGACGCTGACCCTGATGGGCAGTTGGGTGTCGGTGGTTCCGTTCATGGCCATCGGTTTCATTCCGGCGACCGCGGCCCTGATGATGATCGGCATGGGACTCTACAAGAGCGGCTTCCTGGCCGGCCGCGCACCCGCGTGGGTGTATGGGCTGTTCATCGCCCTGGGGGCCGGATCCGTGTGGCTGATCCACGGAGAAAGCTCGGCCGTGATCGCCGCCGGTTTCCCCATGGTGGAGACCCTGATGCGCCCGGCCAACACCTTCCTGTCGCCGCTGGTGTCGCTGGCCTACGCCAGCGCCCTGATCCTGCTGGCGCGGTTCGGGCTGAAGCTGATCCTGACGCCGCTGGCCAGGGCCGGGCAGATGGCCTTCACCAACTACCTGACCCAGACCCTGATCATGACCACCATATTCTACGGCGGGCGCGGCCTGGGCTATTTCGGCCAGGTGGGCTGGCCCGAGATGTGGATGTTCATCATCGGCATCTGGGTGGTGCAGCTGATCTGGTCGCCCCTGTGGCTGTCGCGGTTCACCATGGGGCCGCTGGAATGGGTGTGGCGCCGCCTGACCTACGGAAAAGGCGTGGCGCTCAAGCGGGCTTAAGGCGCGCTATCGCTCGCCGCGCGGCGGCTCGCTGCTTGAGCGCATGTTTGTGCGCTAACGCTCGCCGCGCGGCGGCTCGCTGCTTGAGCGCGCGGGGAGCCTGACCATTGTCGCGGGGGACGTGATGGCGTAATCGCGCGCCATGACATCCCCCGCCGACACCACCACCGAACCCGTCCGTCCCGAAGCGCGCGCGCCGCGCGGATTCCAGGACCGGCGCGGTCACGACCTGGTGGCCGAGCGCCGCATCGTCCAGGCGGTGTCCGAGGTCTACGAGCGTTGGGGCTTCGAGCCGCTGGAGACCTCGGCCTTCGAATACGCCGACGCCCTCGGCAAATTCCTCCCGGACGCCGACCGCCCCAACGAAGGCGTGTTCGCCCTGCAGGACGATGACGATCAGTGGATGGCCCTGCGCTATGACCTGACCGCGCCCCTGGCCCGGTTCGCGGCCCAGACCTGGGAGACCCTGCCCAAGCCGTTCCGCCGCTACGCCTTCGGGCCCGTCTGGCGCAACGAGAAGCCCGGCCCCGGCCGTTTCCGCGAGTTCGTCCAGTGCGACGCCGACACCGTGGGCTCGGACCGGCCCGAGGCGGACGCCGAGATCATCGCCATGGCCGTCGAGGGTCTGCAGGCCGCGGGCCTCGCGCCCGGTCAGGCCGTGATCAAGATCGCCAGCCGCAAGCTGGTCAACGGCGTGCTTCAGGCTGCTGGCGTGACCGAACAGGGCCAGACCCTGGCGGTGCTGCGCGCGGTGGACAAGCTGGACCGGCTGGGCCCCGACGGGGTGAAGCTGCTGCTGGGCGAAGGCCGTCTGGACGACTCCGGCGACTTCACCAGGGGCGCCGGGCTGAATACGAAAGGCGTCGACGCCGTGCTGGCCTTCCTGGCGGTTCAGGCCGGGTCTCGCGACAGCGTGCTGAACGCCCTGGACGCCGTGGTCGGCGGCACCGAAGCGGGGGCCGAGGGCCTGAACGAACTGGGCCGCATCAGCGCCGCGCTGAAGGCCATGGGCGTGGCCGACGAAGCCGCCGGCATCGATCCCTCGGTGGTGCGCGGGCTGGAGTACTACACCGGCGCCGTGTTCGAGGCCGAGCTGCTGCTGGACACCACCGACGACAAGGGCCGTCCGGTGCGCTTCGGCTCCATCGGCGGCGGCGGACGCTATGACGATCTGGTGGCCCGCTTCACCGGCGAGCGCACGCCGGCCACGGGCTTCTCCTTCGGCGTGTCGCGCCTGGTCTCGGCCCTGCGCGCGGCGGGCCAGGACCCCGCCGGGGACGCCCGCGGCCCGGTGGTCATCATCGCCTTCTCCGAAGACGACATGGCCCACTATTTCGCCGCCGCGTCAGAGCTGCGCGGCGCCGGGATCGCGGCCGAGGTCTATCTGGGCAAGGCGGGCATGAAGGCCCAGATGAAGTACGCTGACCGGCGCGGCGCCCCCGCCGCCGTCATCATGGGCGGCGACGAGATCGCGGCGGGCAAGGTCACCATCAAGGATCTGGACCTGGGCCGCGAACTGGCTCGCAAGGTCGCCGATAACGACGCCTGGCGCAGCGAACGGCCGGGCCAGTCGCTGGTGGATCGCGCCGATCTGACGGCCACGGTGCGGGCGATTCTGGATCACGGCAAATAACCTTCACCATTGCGTGGGTTATCAGCGATCACCTTGCTTTTGCCCGGCTTTTCAAGGCTGCGGCGGCTTGACGCGCCCGCAATTTTGGCGTTTTGTTGCACTTGTGTGAAGCACGGCGCGCCTTCGGGCGAGCTGATGGTTCTCCGGCGTTTCGGGGAGGAAGCGCCCGCTCCGACAGAGAGCGAGAAGACCCGCCGCGATGTATCCCCCGCGGCGGGTTTTTTCTGTCTGGGACTCATCTTTGGTGCGCTAACGCTCGGCTCGCGGAGCCTCGCTGCTTGAGCGCGCGCCTCCGCTCATCCCGGCGAAGGCCGGGATGAGCGGGAGAACAACCTCACCCACGAAAAAGGGCCGGAGCGTCGCCGCTCCGGCCCTTCCTCAGTTCGCTTTGACGCGCCTTACCAGAGGCGGACCCGGTCTTCCGGCGCCACGTAGTAGCGGTCGCCCGGCTGCACGTCGAAGGCGTCGTACCAGGCGTCCACATTGCGCACCGGCCCGATCACGCGGAACTCGGCGGGCGAGTGCGGGCCCTGGGCCAGCTGCTGGCGCAGGGCGTCGTCGCGGTACAGACCCCGCCACACCTGGGCCCAGCCCAGGAACACGCGCTGGTCGCCGGTGTAGCCGTCCAGAACCGGCGCTTCCTGCCCGTTCAGCGACACCCGGTAGGCTTCCAGGCCCAGGGTCACGCCGGCCAGATCGCCGATGTTCTCGCCCATGGCCAGGGCGCCCTGGATGAAGTGGCCGGGGATCGGCTCATAGGAGTCATACTGGGACCCCAGGATGTTGGTCTGGGCGACGAAGCGGGCGGCGTCCTCTTCCGTCCACCAGTCCTCCAGACGGCCGTCGCCGTCGGACTTGCGACCCTGATCGTCGAAGCCGTGGCCGATCTCGTGGCCGATCACGCCGCCGATGGCGCCGTAGTTGACCGCCGGGTCGCCGTCGGGATCGAAGAACGGCGGCTGCAGGATCGCGGCCGGGAAGACGATCTCGTTCTTGGTCGAGGAATAGTAGGCGTTCACCGTCTGGGGCGTCATGAACCATTCGGCGTCGTCCACCGGCCGGCCCAGGCGGTTCAGGTCATAGTTCCAGCGCCACTGCCCCGAGCGGAGGTAGTTGCCGAACAGGTCGCCCGCCTGGATGTCCAGGTCGGAATAGTCACGCCATTCGTCGGGGTAGCCGATCTTGACGCCGAACTTGTCCAGCTTGTCCAGGGCGCGGACGCGGGTCTCCTCGCTCATCCAGTCCAGGTTGCGGATGCGCTCGCCCATGGCGGTCTTCAGGTTCTGGACCAGCTCCTCCATCTGGGCGCGGTGCTCCGGCGGGAACCAGCGGGCCACGTACAGACGACCCAGGGCTTCACCCAGACGACCCTGGGCGAAGCTGACGCCGCGCTTGTCGCGGGGCCGCTGGGCCTGGGCGCCGGTCAGCTCGCGGGAGCGGAACTCCCACTGGGCGTCGCTGAAACGCTCGGACAGATAGGGCGCGGCCTGGTCCACGGTGTGGAAGGCCTGCCAGGCGCGCAGGGTCTCCATGGGCGCCTCGGCGAAGACGCGCGCCATCTCCGGGAAGGCGGTGTTCTGGCTGACCACGAAGCGGTCCTGCTCGCCCAGACCCGCCGCCTCGAAATAGGCGGACCAGTCGAAGCCCGGCGCATAGGCGCTCAGCTCGGCCGTGGACATGGGGTTGTAGGTCAGGTCGCGGTCACGGCTCTGGATGCGGGTCCAATGGGCGGTGGCGATGGCGGTCTCCATCTGCACCACATCGACGGCGGCCTGTTCGGCGTTCTCCCAGCCGGCCATCTCCAGCATGCGGGCCACATAGACCTGATAGGCGGCCAGCTTCTCGGCGAAATTCTCGGCCAGATAATAGTCGCGGTTGGGCAGGCCGATGCCGCCCTGGCTCAGATAGACCGCATAGGCTTCCGGGTCGCGGGCGTCGTCGCTGATGTAGGTCCCCCAGAACGAGCCGCCGGGCGCGCCCTGGGTCGCCCCCATGTAGGCGGCCATGGCGTCATGGCTGTCGACGGCGCGGATGGCGCTCAGCATCGGCTGGATGGGCTGGGCGTCCAGGGCGTTGATGGCCGCCACGTCCATGAAGCTGTTGTAGGCGTCGCGGACCTTGGCTTCGTCGCTGCCGGCGGCGAGATCCTCGGCGGCCGAAATCTCCGCGATCAGCGCCGTCATGCGGTTCTCGGACAGCTGGCTCAGCAGGTCGAACGAGCCGTAGCGGGTGCGGTCGGCCGGGATCTCCAGATTGTCCACATAGGTCCCGTTGGCGTAGCGGAAGAAGTCGTCGCCGGGACGCACGCTGGTGTCGCGGCCTTCCAGGTCGAAGCCCCACGTGCCGTAGCGCGGCGTCTCGATGCTCTCATAGCCCGTGGCGCCCAGCTGCGGCGCCTGGAACAGCGACACCACCGTGCACGACTGGTTCATGCACTCGTGGTCGTGGCCGTCATCGGCCATGGCGGCGGCGGGCAGCAGCAGGGCGGCGACGGCGGCGCCGATCATCAGTCTTTTCATGGTGTTTCCCACAGGGGTCCCTGAGCCGGGACGAGGTCGGCGCACCATAGGGGTCCGGACCGCCCCCCGAACCTAAAAAAAAGTTCATCCAACCCTCGGCCGCTCTCGCATCGACGCGCGCGATGCCCTTTAGATGGTCGTTCTGACAAGGTGAGGCTGGATGGCGGCGGAACACGCGGGCGAATACAAGGATCTGGTGGTTTTCCTGGCCGCCGCCGGGGTGCTGGTGCCCATCTTCAGCCGGTTCAAGGTCAGCCCCGTGCTGGGCTTCCTGGCCGCGGGCGTGCTGCTGGGCCCCGACGGCCTGGGCCGGTTCGCCGACGTGGCGCCCTGGGTCGAGTGGCTGACCATCACCGACCGGGCGGACATGGCCGTGCTGGCCGAGCTGGGCGTGGCCTTCCTGCTGTTCATGATCGGGCTCGAGCTGTCGTGGGGGCGGCTGAAGACCATGCGGCGCATGGTGTTCGGTCTGGGCGTGGCCCAGATTCTGGCCTGCACCGCCGCCCTGTCCGCCCTGTTCCTGCTGCTCGGCCAGACCCTGGACACGGCGCTGGTGGCGGGCATGGCCCTGGCGCTGTCGTCCACGGCCATCGTGCTGCCGGTCCTGGCCGAACGGAACCGCATGGGCGCGGGCGCGGGCCGGGCGACCTTCTCGATCCTGCTGGCCCAGGATCTGGCGGTGGCGCCGCTGCTGATCACCGTCACGGTGCTGGCGGCCCTGTCCGCCACGGCCGAGGGCGGGCTGCATCCCGCCGCCATCGGCACGGCCCTTCTGACCCTGGGTCCCGCCGCCCTGGGGGTCGGACTGATCGTCATTCTGGGCCGGCTGGTGCTGCGCCCCCTGTTCCGCTCCGTGGCCCGGGCCCCGGGGCGCGAGCTGTTCCTGGCCGCCGCCCTGCTGATCGTGGTCGGCGGCGGCGTGGCGGCCCAGGCGGCGGGCCTGTCCATGGGCCTGGGCGCCCTGATCGCGGGGCTTTTGCTGGCCGAAACCGAGTACCGGCGCGAGGTCGAGCTGGCCATCGAGCCTTTCAAGGGCCTGCTGCTGGGCGTTTTCTTCGTCAGCGTCGGCATCGGCCTGGATCTCGACGCCGTGTTCGCCGAGCCGCTGCGCATCCTGTCGCTGGCCCTGGGACTGGTGGTCATCAAGGCGGCGGTGATCTTCACCCTGGCGCGCGTTGCGGGACTGAAGTCGCGCCAGGCCCTGGAGACCGCGCTCGTGCTGGGACCGGCCGGCGAGTTCGCCTTCGTCATTCTCAGCGCCGGGGTGGCCGAGGGCGTGGCCTCCCCCGCCTTCATCCAGTCGGTGCTGGTGTCCGCCACCCTGACCATGTTCGCCATCCCGCTGCTGGCCGGCATCGGCGCGCGCATCACGCGCCGCCCGCGTCGTCTGGAGAATGAGGATGAGGTGGAGCAGGCGCCGGAGCTGACCCCGCCCGAGAGCACGGTGCTGATCGTCGGTTTCGGCCGGGTGGGACAGCTGGTGGCCGAGATGCTGAAGGCCCATGATCAGAGCTACATCGCCATCGATTCCAACTCCAGGGCCGTGACCGCCGCCCGCCGCAAGGGCGAGCCGGTCTATTATGGCGACGCCGCCAATCCGGAGATGCTGAAGCTGTGCGGCGTGGACGGCATCCGGGCCCTGGTCATCACCATGGACGCCCCGGGCAAGGTGGACGAGGTGGTGGGGGTGATCCGCACCCTGCGCGAGGATCTGATCATCATCGCCCGGGCCCGCGACGATCGCCATGCGGAGCGCCTGTATGCCCTGGGCGTCACCGACGCGGTGCCGGAGACCATCGAGGCCAGCCTGCAACTGGCCGAGAACACCCTGGTGGATCTGGGCGTGCCCATGGGCCTGGTCCTGGCCTCGGTGCACGAGCGCCGCGATGCGTTCCGGAAATCCTTCCAGGCCGCCATGCCCGAGGCGCGCCGCCGCCCCGCCCGCGCCCTGCGCGCGCGCGCGCCCGAGTAGCCGTCAGTCGATCCCGGCGTGCTCGTCGTCCAGGGCGTCCTTGGCGTCCAGCATGGCGCGCTTGAAGCCCAGCGGGTCGGCGATGGTCTTCAGGTGATTGGCGCCCTGCTCGCTGGCGGTCAGGATCAGAATGTCGCCGAAGCCCATGATGCGGCCGATCAGGGTCTGCTCGGTCTTCACGTCGTTCAGCTTCTCCAGGAGGCTGTCGGACACCTTCTTGTTCAGCACCCCTTCCATCTGGATGATGCGGCGGCTGGTCATGACGTTCATCTGATTGCGCCAGACCAGATGCTCCCAGATCCAGCCGAACAGCGGGATCACGGCCAGGCCCGCCACCCACATCCAGCGGTCGTCACCCGCGTGGGTGGTTCGGTAAAGCCAGACCGCCCCCGCCACCATGGCCCAGAAGGTCAGGGCCCACCACATGGTCCTGAACACGCGCACGATCCAGTGCCGCCGGGTGATGCGCATGATGACCTCGTCATCGCTCAGCACCTTCTTCAGATAGCCTGTCGCCCGATGGGCCATGGCCGCCTCCCTCCCCCGAATTGTCATTAACTATGCGGGTTCAGCGCGCGAACCGCCAGACGGGTTGTCCACCGGCAAAACCTTTTCATTAACCTGTGGAACGCATTTTGGTCACCCTTGCGTGGTCAAAACAGCGCTCCGATCAGCCTGGTGACAATAAGTCACTGAATTTATTCGAAATAACCGATAAAAGTTCCGAGAGCTCAAATATCGAGGAGCCTCGTTCGAACGTGACCGGGGGGGGTTACCGGTTCGGGCCGCAGCGCCCAAGCGTAGAGTGACAGTGAGTATGCGAGAGTCTTCCCTGAACGCACCCTTCGAGCCCGTCGACCAACCCGCCGACGGTCCCCGCCTCAATCGCCGCCAGGCCGCCAAGGTGCGCACGCGCCAGAAGGTGCTGGACGCCGCCCGGGATCTGTTCTCGGAGCGCGGCTATGACCCGGCGACCATCCGCGACATCGCCAAGGGCGCGGGCATGTCCACCGGCGCGGTCTTCGCCAATTTCCAGGACAAGGCTGAGCTGTTCGAAGCCGTTCTGGCCGAGAACATGGAGCGCCTGACCGAGGTCGTGCGCGCTTCCGCCGCCTCGTCCGGTCCGGTCAAGGAGCGCCTGACCACGGCGCTGGACGCCGGCTATCATCACACCATGGGCCACCTGCCCCTGATGCAGGCCATCGTCGCCCGGTCGTGGTTCCAGCCCCAGCAGGCCGAACAGCGCGCCCGCGGCTTCACCAAGGGCCTGCTGTCGGTGATCGGCGAAGTGCTGCGCGACGGCGTCCGCTCCGGCGAGCTCAAGCAGGACGTGGACACCCGTCTGGTGGGCGACATGGTGTGGGATTCCTGGCTGACCAACTATCGTGGCGCGGCCTATGACGGCTGGGACGAAAAGGCCCTTTCCGAGCGCCTGTCGCGTCAGCTGGACGTGATCCTGGCCGGCGCCGCCGCCAAGGGCTGACGCCGTCTCGGGTGCGGCGCCTTACCGCGCCGTTAACCCTGTGGCCGTAGATGCGCCGTAAAAACCGGGGAAGTTCGGGACTGATCCTGATTCCCCGCTGACGGAGCCGCCCATGCAACGCCGCCAACTGATCCTTTCCGGTCTCGCCGCCGGCGCCGTGGGCGCCTGCGCCACCCGCCAGCCGGCCGATCCCAACTATCCGATCCATTCAGACGCCACGGCCCCCGCCTACACCTTCGACGAGCTCGTTTCGGCCGGTTCGCGCGAACTGGGCATCGCCGCCGAAGCCATCGGCGCGGCCATCGAGCGGGTGTTCGCCGACCAGGGCGACCGCCCCACCGGCTACATCGCCGGCGAGGAAGGCTCGGGCGCGGCCGCCGTCGGCCTCCGCTACGGCCGCGGCGCCCTGCACATGAAGGATCTCAGCGCCTCCCAGGAGGTGTTCTGGCAGGGCATTTCCGTGGGCTGGGACTTCGGCGGCAACGCCAGCCGGGTGTTCACCCTGGTCTACGGCCTGTTCCACCCCGACATGCTGTACCGCCGCTACCCCGGCGTCGAAGGCACGGCCTATCTGATCGCTGGCCTCGGCGTGAACTACCAGCAGGCCGACGGCATCGTCCTGGCCCCCATCCGCACCGGCGTCGGCCTGCGCCTCGGCGCCAATGTCGGCACCATGGCCTACAGCCGCCAGCGCAACCTGCTGCCTTTCTGAGTTCCCTCTCCCGTCGGGAGAGGGCTGCGCGCACGGATGCGCCAGCATCCGTCCTTCGCGCGCAGGGTGAGGGTCGGGCGGTCGCCTTCTGATACGGCCGCCCCTCATCCCCCGCGCAAGAACGACGCCGCTACGCGGCTTCGTGCGCGGGTCCCCCTTCTCCCAGCGGGAGAAGGATCACCCTTGCGCCAGTATCGCCTCGATCCCCTCGCGGTAGCTGGCGAAGGCCGGCCGCCAGCCCAGCTCGGCCTTGGCGCGGGCGTTGGAGACGCGCTTGGAGTCCAGATAGAACCGCCGCATGGTCTCGCTGACCGACGGATCGGTCCAGTCGGTCTCGGGCGGCGGCTCCAGCCCCATGCGGCGCGCAGTCCATTCCGTCACCACGTCGGCGGGCGCCGGCTCATCATCAGCCAGATTGTAGAGCCCGCCCGGGCGGGGCCGCGCCATGGAGGCGAACAGGCCCGAGGCGGCGTCGTCCACATGGATGCGGTTGAAGATCTGGCCCGGCTTGCGCACCAGCCGCGCCGTGCCCGCCCTCAGCCGGTCCACCGGCGAGCGGCCCGGACCATAGATGCCGGGCAGGCGGAAGATCTGGATCGTCAGGCCCAGGCCCGGTCCGGCCTCCAGCCACTCCCGCTCGGCCCGCACCCGCCGGGCGCCCTGGATGCTGGCGGCGTTCAGCGGATCGTCCTCGAACACCCAGCCGCCGGCACGGTCGCCATACACGGCGGTGGACGACACATAGCCGATCCAGTCGGGATAGGCGCCCGCCGCCGCCAGGGCCGGCAGCAGCACCCGCGCCCCGGGGCATCCGCGCGCATCAGGCGGAGCGGCGATGACGATGGCGTGGGCCTCCGCCGCCGAACGCGCCAGGGCTTCGGCGTCTTCCGGATCGAGCGCGGCCACGCCCTTCGCCTCAAGCGCCTGTCGCCGCTCAGCTGAACGAGAGGTCAGAACCGCCCGCGCGCCCTCGGTTTCCGCGCGCCGCGCGATGGCCTCCCCCAGATAGCCGCCGCCGAAGACAAGGACCGTGCGTGACAAGGCGGATCAGCTCGCCTGGCGCGTCTCGAGCCGGGTGACCCTGGCCCCCGTCTGATCGCGCGCCGCCTGTTCGCGCGCGGCGTTCCAGTGTGACACGCACGGCACCTTGGACAGGTCGGCCCGGTCGGCGTAGCGGCGGGCGACATCGGTGACTTCGTCCAGCAGACCCTGGGCCAGGGTGATGGGCTTCAGCCCCAGGTCGCGGAACTGATCGTTGGCCACCACCAGCTCGTTCTCGTCCGCCTCCTGGCGCGGGTTCGGCACATTGGCGATCTCGGCGCCGGTCATCTCGGCGATCATGCGGGCCAGGTCGCGCACCCGGTGACTCTCGGTCATCTGGTTCAGGATCTTGACCCGCTCGCCCTGTTTCGGCGCGTTCTTCAGGGCCAGCTCGATGCAGCGCACCGTGTCCTGGATGTGGATGAAGGCCCGGGTCTGGCCGCCCGAACCGTGCACCGTCAGGGGATGGTCCACCGCCGCCTGCATCAGGAAGCGATTCAGCACCGTGCCGTAGTCGCCGTCATAGTCGAAGCGGTTGATCAGGCGCTCGTCCTGGCGGGTCTCCTCGGTCTGGGTGCCCCAGACGATGCCCTGGTGCAGGTCGGTGATCCGCACCCCGTCGTTCTTGGCGTAGAACTGGAACAGCAGGGCGTCCTGGGTCTTGGTCATGTGATAGATCGAGCCCGGGTTCGGCGGGAACAGGATCTCCTGCTCCACCGGGCCGCGGTCGGTCTCGACCGTCACGGTCAGATAGCCTTCCGGAATGGTCAGCCCGGCGGTGGCGTAGCCATAGACCCCCATGGTCCCCAGGTGCGCCAGATGGATGTCCAGCCCGCTCTCCACCATGGCCGCCAGCACATGGTTGGTGGCGTTCAGATTGTTGTCGACGGTGTAGAGCTTGTGCCGCGCCGACTTCATGGAATAGGGCGCGGCGCGCTGTTCGGCGAAGTGGACGATGGCGTCGGGCTTCTCGTCCTTGAGCAGGGCGACGAAGCGGTCGAATTCCTTGCCCAGGGTCAGGTTCTGGAAGCCGATCTCGCGGCCGGAGATTTCCTTCCACGCGGCGATGCGCTCGCCGATGGGCCGGATCGGGGTCAGGGACGACACCTCCAGCTCATTGTCGATGTTCCGGCGTGACAGGTTGTCCACCACCGTCACGTCCCAGCCCCGCGCCGACAAATGCAGGGCGGTCGGCCAGCCGCAGAATCCATCGCCGCCGAGAACAAGTACGCGCATCCGAGACACTTCCCTTGTGGTTGCTGCCGTCTGCCTACCCCATGCGCTTCCCTCTAGGAAGCGTCGGGACAGGCCCGCATCATAGACCGTCATGTGGCCACAACGGGTCAGGCGCGCATTTTGTCGATCATTGTCGCGGGAGCGGCGGGATTCGTGGACGGGTCTCGGAATTTTGAGGCGGCCCGCGACTGACACGCGGCCCTCGCGGCGTTAGACAGGGACCATGAACGCCCATGACCCCAATCTCGACGGCCTGGCCCAGCTTCATTACGGCGACGGCGACTATGTGGTGCTCAAGCCCGGGCGCTTCGTCGTCTGCGCCGTGACGGCCCGCCAGATCCCGCTGGACGCCCTGCGCTACTGGAGCATCGACCTTCAGGAGCCCTATGTGGGTCCGGCCGAGCTGATGGAACGGGCGGTGGCGGCATGATCGCCGCCCGCCGATCCTTCCTGCTGGGCGCCGGCGCCCTGGGCCTGGCCGGACCCGCCTGGTCCCGCGAGGGCCTGGCCCTGGACGGGCGGTTCGTCCAGGGCGGCTTCGCCATGGGCCGCACCTGGCCGCGCGCCATCGTCTTCGTGGACGGCGAGGCCCTGACCACCGCCTCGGCGGCGGGCCTGTTCATCGTCGGCTTCGATCGCGACGCGGCCGCATCGGCCCGGATCGAGGTGCTGTCCGGCGTCCGGCGCGAGAGCCGCGACGTGACCATCGCCCCCGGCGATTTCGCCATCACCCGCATCGACGGCCTCCCGCCCCAGACCGTGACTCCCACCGCGCCCGAGGTCCTGGCCCGCATCCAGCGCGAGGCGGCGCTCAAGACCGAGGGCTTCGCCAGCCGCGCGGACGCCGATCATTTCAACGGCGGCTTCATCCGTCCGCTGGAGACCTGGCGGGTCACCAGCCGCTGGGGCGCCCAGCGCGTCCTCAACGGCACGCCCGCCCGGCCCCACTACGGCATCGACCTGGGCGCGCCGACCGGCACAGTGATCCGCGCCCCCGCCGACGGCCTGGTCACCCTGGCCGAGCCGGACCTGCACTTCGAGGGCGGCCTGACCCTGATCGATCACGGCCAGGGCCTGATCTCGGCCTATCTGCACCAGTCGCGGCTGGACGTGCGTCCCGGCGAGCGGGTGGTTCAGGGCCAGGCCATCGGCCGGGTCGGCGCCAGCGGCCGGGCCACCGGCCCGCACCTGTGCTGGCGTCTGAAATGGCGCGACCGCAACCTTGATCCGAGCCTGCTGGTCGGCGCGGAGGCCCCGCCGCCAGCCTGACAGCGCCGCGACCGGTCATGGTAGCGCTTCCATGATCAAGTTACGCATTCCTGGGGATTTTCTCCCCTCGCGTTTGTGCCTAACTTGCGCGAATCGGCGGGGAGCCGGTGACAGAGGGACACCCCGCGATGGCGGCGATGGAAGCGCTTGAGATTCTGCTGGTGGACGACAACCAGCACATGCGCACGATTGCGGGAGCCATTCTGAAGTCCGCGGGCATCCGTCACATCCACGAGGTGGACGACGGCGCCGAGGCCCTGAAGGTGCTGAATCACCTGCCCATCGACCTGGCCATCGTCGACTTCAACATGTTCCCGCTGGACGGTGTGGAGTTCACCCGCATGGTCCGCAACAGCGCCGACAGCGCCAATCCCTATCTGCCGATCATCATGATGACCGGCCATTCCGAGCGCACGCGGGTGCAGGAGGCGCGCGACGCCGGCGTCACCGAGTTCGTGGTCAAGCCGGTCACCCCCAAGGCGATGCTGGACCGGATTCACGCCGTGATCTTCCACCCCCGCCCCTTCGTGAAGGCGGACGACTATTTCGGCCCCTGCCGCCGCAGGAAGACGCCCGTCGGCTACGCCGGGCCCTTCCGCCGCTCCACCGACGTGGGTTCGGCCTCCAACGTCGCATAGACGTCCTCGGGCCAGCGCTTGTGGGTCCAGAACCATTCTTCCGGCCGCGACCGCACCTGATCCTCGATGAAGCGGGTGATGGCCTGGGTCGCCTCCTCCACGGCCCTGGCCTTGTCGGCGGGGGACGTGGCCGGACGCACCCGCATCTCGGGATGGAAGGTCACCGTCAGGCGGGCCGGGCCTGACCGCTCCACAGTCACAGGAATGATCGGCGCGTCGAACCGCTGGGCCAGGCGGCTGGGGCCCGTGGCGGTGTTCACCGGATGGCCGAAGAAGGCGACCGCCGGCCCCTCGCGGAATTTCTGATCGTTCAGCAGGGCCACCGACTCCCCGCGCTTCATCCCGTCCAGCAGTTCGCGCGCCCCGTCCCCGCCCTTGGCCGCCATCAGCTCCACGCCGTAGCGGGCGCGGCCGTCGATGATCATGCGGTCCACATAGGGGTTGTTGCCCGCCCGATAGGTGATCTGGGTCTTCAGCCCGGTGGAGACGATGGCCGCGGCCATGGCCTCCCAGTTGGAGAAATGGCCCGATACCAGCACCGCCGCCCGGCCGCTGTCGCGGACGGCGTGCAGCCGCTCGGCCCCCACCACTGTCACCCGCCCCGTCGCCGGGGTGATGCGGTCCATGAGCGGAAACTCGGCGAAGGTGCGGCCCGTGCTTTCCCACTGGGCGCGGGACAGGGCGCGGCGCCCGGCCTCGTCCATGTCCGGGAAGGCCAGGCGCAGGTTTCTCTGCACCGTCTTCTCGGTGCTGGTCAGAGGGCCGATCCGCGCCAGCAGCCAGGCGCCGAAGTTGGACGCCGTCTCCACCGGCAGGGCCCGCATCAGGCCGGAATAGGCCGTGAAGGCCGCCGCCTGGGCCAGCCAGCCCAGGCGTTTTCCGGGCGACGGATTGTCGTCCCGGCCGTGAACCGCGCGCCTACCAGGCAATGGTGACCCCGCCGTCGATCACCAGGGTCTGGCCGGTCATGTAGGCGGAGGCGGGCGCCGCCAGATAGACCGCCGCCCCGGCGATCTCGTCCGGCTGGCCGATGCGCTTCAGGGGCGCGGGCTCGGTGACGGTCTTCAGCAGCTCCGGGTTCTCCCACAGGTATTTGGCGAAATCGGTCTGGACCAGGCCCGGGGCGATGCAGTTCACCCGCACGTTGGAGGGCCCCCACTCCACCGCCAGATTGCGCGCCATCTGCATGTCGGCGGCCTTGGACACGTTGTAGGCGCCGATCAGGGCGTTGCCCCTCAGGCCGCCGATGGACGACAGCAGGATGATCGAGCCGTCCTTGCGCTCCAGCATCTGCGGCGCGACCATCTGGATCAGCCAGTGGTTGGAGATGACGTTGTTCTGGAGAATCTTCTCGAACTGCTCGTCCGAGATCCCCGCCATGGGCCCGGCGTAGGGATTGGTGGCGGCGTTGCACACCAGGATGTCGATCTGGCCGAAGGCGGCGTTGGTCTCGTCCACCAGACGCTGCAGGTCCTCCTTCGACGCGATGTTGGCCGGAACGGCGATGGCGCGGCCCTCGCCGTGCTTCGCATTGATGGCCTGGGCGACCTCGTCGCAAGGCCCGGCCTTGCGCGACGAGATGACGACATTGGCGCCGTGATCGGCCATCTGCTCGGCGATGGCCTTGCCTATGCCCTTGGAAGACCCGGTGATGACGGCGGTTTTCCCCGACAAATCGAACAGTTTCATGCGTTAACCTTCTTGTTCCCCTATACGGCACTAGCCGCGGACCCCTGATACCCCGATACTCGGGCGATTCCATCCGGGAAGGCGGCGATCCATCCCATGCGCAAGATCACATCCGGGCTGCTCCTTGCATCCTATCTGTTCCTGGCCCTGACGGTCTCGGCGCTCATCTGGCGCGCGGGCTTCGGGCTGGGCAATGCGACGGCGGCCTTCTTCGGGGCGCTGGGCGTCGGCATGGCCCTGCACGCCCTGGTGACCGGTTCGCTGGACCGCCGCGCCATCCGCCGCGAGGTGGAGGCCGTGCGTCAGGCCCACCGCCTGCTGGCCGACGCCATGGAGAACACCCAGAACGCCCTCAGCGAACTGGCCCAGGCCATCGAGACCGGCGCCCTGTCGCGCACCGAGGAGCTGACCACCGAGGTGCGCATGCTGGAAAGCCTGGTCACCCAGATCAGCGAAGGCCTTGAGGCCAAGCTGGCCGCCGCGCCCGCCCATCCGCCCGGCAGCCTCGAAGCGCGCCTTTATCAGCAGCAGGGCGCCCTGCTGCGCACGGTCCAGGACGCCCTGGCCGACAACCGGGTGGACCTGTACCTGCAGCCGGTGGTCACCCTGCCCCAGCGGCGCACCACCTTCTATGAGAGCTTCACCCGCCTGCGCGACGGCACCGGTCGGGTGCTGATGCCCGCCGAATATCTGTCGGTGGCCGAGGGCGAGGGTCTGGTCCCCGCCATCGACAACCTGCTGCTGTTCCGCTGCGCCCAGATCGTGCGGCGGCTGGCGACGCAGGACCGCAAGGTGGGCGTGTTCTGCAACGTCTCCCTGACCTCGCTGGGCGACGAGACCTTCTTCCCCAAATTCCTCGAGTTCCTCAGCGAGAACCGCGACCTGAAGGACGCCCTGATCTTCGAGCTGGGCCAGGCGGTGTTCGACGCCCGCGGCGCGGTCGAGGCCCGCAACATGGCCAAGCTGGCCGACCTGGGCTTCCGCTTCTCCATCGACAAGGTCCAGACCCTGGATCTGGACTTCACCGATCTGCAGCGCTCCGACGTCAAGTTCGTCAAGATCTCCGCCGACCTGCTGATCGAACAGCTGCTGGACCAGGACGCGGGTGCGGCCCTGCCGTCCCTGCGCGACATCCAGGCCGCCGACTTCGCCGGTCTGGTGCGCCGCTACGGCATGGAGGTCATCGCCGAAAAGGTGGAGACCGAGCGTCAGGTGGTGGACGTGCTGGAGCTGGACATCGCCATGGGCCAGGGCCACCTGTTCGGCGAGCCCCGCGCCATCAAGGAAGCCGTGCTGGCCGAATCGGACGCCCCTTCAGACTTCGTCCGCGACACCCTGCAAAGCGCCGAACGCCGCCGCCGCTTCGCCTGAGGCGTGGGCTCCTGAAATCACCGATCCCACGGGTCCGCTTGCAAGCTTAAGGTCACAGTGTGCTCGCGGTAGGCGGAAATGGTCGTCACATTGCTGCGCAGGATGATGAACAACATCAGCAGCATCAGCAGCATCAGGAGCGCACAAACTCGAGGAGCGGTGCGATGTCATGCGCGTCGGCCGCGCGAAGCGCGGCGACATAGCGTCTGCGGGTTTCGCCCGCATGGACGAGGTTCTCGCCGCCCCAGGTGAAGCGGGGGCGGCCGAGCGACACGAGCAACAGGTCTGTCGCCATACGCGCGAAGCGCCCGTTGCCGTTCGGGAAGGGGTGAATCCAAGTCAGTTTGTGGTGGAAGCGCGCGGCGATTTCGTCAGGCGAAAAGGTCTGGTGGGCGATCCAGAATTGGACGTTGTCGATAAGGCCGCGAAGTTCAGGCTCGACCATGAAGAAGGCGACGCCGATGCGCCGGCCTTGCTGGCGCGTCCACTCGCCTGCCCATCGCCAGACCTTGCCGTACATGCGCTTGTGAAGCGCCCGCATGAAGTCGATGTCGAGGATGCCGCGCTTCTTGCGAAACGCCCAGCCGTCGGCTGCGGCGATGTTGAGGTGTTCTGCCTCGTTCAGTTGGGCGCGGGTCGTGATGTAGGTCGGTATCAGACCGTCCTGCTCATCGGGCGTTAGCGGCGTCGCGGCGTCATCCTGTCCACCGAAAAGGTCATCGTCATCGCTCATGCGTCATCCCAGAGACGACGCATGTCGTTGCGCAGGATGTCGTCGACCAAGCGCTCGCGCTCGAGCGCTAGGTCGTCGGGCGTCATGGCCTGATCCTCGAGGCGCATCGTGTGATGGACGCGGCCAAGTCTGCGGTCTGCGACCTGGCGGGCCCGTTCGCGCACGGTGTCTTCCAGGGGACGGTTGGGCACGAGCGCGTAGACGAGCGTGCAATCAAGTGCGCCGGCGGCCTTGCGCAGCGTCGCCAGGGTAATGGCGTCATCGGCCTCGTTTTGTTCAAAGCGGGTGTAGGTCGATTGGGCGATGCCCATGCGCATCGCCGCCTGCCGCGAACTCATGCCGAGAGCATCGCGGATGGCCCGTATCCACCCGTGCGGCGGCCGCCGGTCACGTTTCAGTGTACGCCAGCCTTTTAGCTGACGGTCCAGGTGTTTGCGTGCGAGGGCTCGCTGGTCCATTTGATGCGCCATAAGCTATCACTTTATAGATATATGATCGTTTATATTGCATCAAACGTCAAGATAATGATGCGCTAAAGCACATCACATATTTATATTATGATCGCCTAAAATGCATCAAATAAATAGATTTCAATAGTCCAAAAGCTATCGGAAACGACCGCCCGGGCGGGACGGCAACGGTGCTCGGGAACGGGCGGGAGACTGGCTACCCGCAAACGCCTCTTTCGACCGCGCCTCGGTCAATGACCGCAAGCGCGAGATGGCCGCCCGGCCCGACTCCTGCTGTTTAAGATCGCGGAACATCGCTAACGCGGCCAAGCCATCTCTCTCCCTATGCGCTTCGCGCAGTTGACGCCTTGCGTCGGCCATGGCCTCCGCTTTGCGATGCACGTCGTCGCGCATCGCTTTGAGCGCCTTGCGGCGCAGCGCGCGGCCAAGCCGGCTGCTCGCCCTCTGGCTGGTGACTTTTGGATGCCCGCTTCCCACCGTAGCGGGGTTCGGGACGTCTGCTCTTCGGCAGGCGCCCCTTCCTTTTCGACCTAGAACAAATCCCCCTGATCCGCCTTCGCCGCGGGTTTCGCCTTGCGCGGAGGCGGGGGCGCGGACGCGCCGTCCACCACGGCCTGGCGGTCGCCGTCCTCGAACACCAGCCTGACCGGCTGCCCGGACTGCAGCGCCGCCGCCGACCGGACCAGCGCCCCGTCCTCGGCGTGAACCCGTGCGAAGCCGCGCTTCAGCGGTCCATCGGGGTTCAGGCTCTCGTACAGACGGCTGATGCGGCCCAGCCGGTCCGCCTCGCGCGGGATGACCCGGCCCAGCGCCCCGGCCATGCGGGCGTCCAGACTGCCCAGCCGCTCGGCCTGATGCCGGATCGGCCGCATCAGCAGGCCCGGCGTCAGGCGCGAGGCGGCGCGCACCAGCTCCCGCTCATGAATGGCCGCATTGCGGGTCAGGCCTGACGACAGCCGGCTCGAGGCATGGTCCAGCCGCTGCTGCGCCAGGGCGATCAGGTCCTCGGGCCGGGCAGGCAGTCCCCGCGCGGCGGCCCTCAGGCGCGTGCGCCGATCCTCCAGCACCCGCGAGCCGCAGCGGAACAGCCGCCGCTCCATATCCGCCACCGCCGCCTTCAGGTCCGCCAGCACCGGGGTGGCCATCTCGGCCGCCCCGGTCGGCGTCGGCGCGCGGCGGTCCGAGACGAAGTCGATCAGGGTGGTGTCGGTCTCGTGGCCCACCGCCGAGATGATCGGGATGCCCGCCTCGGCCACCGCCCGGGCCAGGGCCTCGTCATTGAAGGCCCACAGGTCCTCCACCGAGCCGCCGCCGCGCGCCACGATCACCACGTCCGGTCGCGGGATCGGCCCGCCGGGCGTCATGGCGTCAAAGCCCCGCACCGCCGCCGCCACCTGGGCCGCCGCCGCATCGCCCTGAACCACGCAGGGCCAGACGATGACCCGACAGGGCCAGCGCTCGGCGATCCGGTGCAGGATGTCGCGGATCACAGCGCCCGTCGGGCTGGTGATCACCCCCACCACCGCCGGAAACGCCGGGATGGGCCGCTTGCGCCCCGGCTCGAACAGGCCCTCGCCGTGCAGCTTCGCCTTCAGCCGCTCCAGCTGGGCCAGCAGGGCGCCCGCGCCGGCCGGCTCCATGCTGTCGATGACGATCTGGTACGAGGACCGCGCCGGATAACTGGTGATCTTGCCGGTGACGATGACTTCCAGCCCCGTCTCCGGCTGGACCTGCAGCCCCCGCACCACGCCCTTCCACACCACCCCGTCGATGGAGGACCGATCATCCTTCAGCGTCAGATAGACGTGGCCGGACGCGTGCCGGTTCACCTTGGAGATCTCGCCGCGCAGCCGCACATGGCCGAACCGCTCCTCGAGCGTCCGCTTCAGCGCGAAGCTGAGCTCGGAGATCGACAGCGGCGGGTTGTTGTCGTGGGGATCGGGGACGCCCCCGGCGGGGCCCTCAAAGACGTAGGATTCGTCGCTCATCGGGGGAGACTAACGGGGCGGGCGTGTGGGGGGAACGGGGCGTGGCGGCGAATCGGCTCCCCGCAGCATTGACGGGGGAGCGGGATCATGCCAAGTTAACTTGGCAATATGACAAGTTTGTTGTTCGTTTCGGGTCGCGTTGCGATACCGTCGATCAAGGAGAAACGCATATGCCATCGCCCACCCGATCGCGCGTCCTGGCGCTCGCCGTCATCATGGTCGTCCCGCCCATTGCGATCTTGGCCTCCATTCCGTGGCTGAGGCATCAACCCGACGGGCTGGTTTTTCTCCTGACCGGGATCGCCGCCACGCTGACGGTGCTCGCAAGCATCGCGCTCGCCGTCATCAACGATCGCCAGATCGATGAATGGCAGCGAAGCAATGCGCGGTTCTCGAGCCAATGGGGCTGGACGGTCGGCGCCGGCATGGTCGCCCTGCTTCTCGCCCTGCCTCCGGTCCGAGACCTGATCGTTTCCGGCGCCGCAGTCTGGGGCGGAACGCCGAATCCGGATTCACGCCTCGTGATTACGACCTTCACCTTCGGCTTCATGGCGGTCGTCATCACACAGGCCATATGCACAATGCTGCTGAGTCTGGGCTGGCACGTGTGGATGTCGCGGGACGCGCGCGATCCGTCGTGAAAAACAGGATCAGGGTTCTTCGTGCTGACCGCCGCTGGAGCCAGGCGGAATTGGCGACGCGGGTCGGGGTGTCGCGCAATTCGATCAACTCGATCGAGAACGGCCACTTCGATCCTTCGCTGCCCTTGGCGTTCGCCATCGCGGAGGCGTTCGGGTGCACGATCGAGGAGGTGTTCGAACGAGATCCGCCGTCCTCTTGATCGGGGGCGTGGTGCTGATCGCGGGGACGGTCGTCTCCGCCATCCTGATCTCATGCGATCCGTGACTTGACCGCCTGCGCAGTCACGGTCATGTCGCGGGCATGAAGGTACTTCTCGTCGGATCGGGCGGTCGCGAACACGCCCTGGCCTGGAAAATCCGCCAGTCGCCGCTGGTGACGTCGCTGGTCATCGCGCCGGGCAACCCGGGCATGGAGCGGCTGGGCGAGCTCGCCCCGGTCAAGGCCGACGACGCCGAGGGCCTGGCCGCCCTCGCCCGCGAGATCCGCGCCGATCTGGTGGTGGTGGGGCCCGAGATGGCCCTGGCCGCCGGGCTGGCCGACCGTCTGGCGGCGGCGGGCATCCCCTGCTTCGGCCCCACCGCCAGGGCCGCCCAGCTCGAGACCTCCAAGGCCTTCGCCAAGGACTTCCTCGAGCGCCACAACATCCCCACGGCGGGCTATGGCGTCTATGAGACCCTGGCCGAGGCCAGACAGGCCCTGGACGTCTTCAGGCCCCCCTATGTGATCAAGGCCGATGGTCTCGCCGCCGGCAAGGGCGTGGCCATCAGCCCCGACCGCCCCGACGCCGAGGCCGAGATCGAGCGCATGCTGGGCGGCCGCTTCGGCGCCGCCGGGGCCCGGGTGGTGATCGAGGAGTTCATGGACGGCGAGGAGGGCTCCCTGTTCGCCCTGTGCGACGGAACCCGCGCCGTGCTGCTGGGCGGCGCCCAGGACCACAAGCGCGCCTTCGACGGCGACCTGGGCCCCAACACCGGCGGCATGGGCGCCTATTCCCCTGCGCCCGTCTTCACACCCGAACTCGTTCAACAGGCCGATGAGCGCGTGATCCAGCCGACCATGGCGGGCATGGCGGCAGAGGGCGCGCCCTATCGCGGCGTGCTCTACGCCGGGCTGATGGCCACGGCGGACGGCCCGAAGGTGGTGGAATTCAACGCCCGTTTCGGCGATCCGGAATGCCAGGTGCTGATGATGCGTCTGGCCGGGGACATCGTGCCCCACCTGCTGGCCTGCGCCCGGGGCGACGTGTCGAAGCTGCCGCCGCTGGAGTTCCGGCCCGAGACGGTGATCTGCGTGGTCATGGCCGCCAAGGGCTATCCCGACAGCCCCCTGACCGGCTCGGTCATCCGCGGCGCGGATCAGGACTTCGGCCCGGACGTCGAGGTCTTCCACGCCGGCACCGCCCGCAACAAGGACGGCGCTCTGGTCGCCTCAGGCGGCCGGGTGCTGAACGTCTGCGCGCGCGGGGCCGATATCGCGCAAGCCCGCGAGCGCGCCTACGCCGCCATCAGCCGGATCGACTGGCCCGGCGGCTTCCACCGCTCCGACATCGGCTGGCGGGCGCTGGACCGGGACGACTAGGCCGGATTTCGCCTAGGCCAGCGCGAACAGCAGCCGGCCCTCGCCCATGCGGTCGCGCACAGCCCGAAGGTCGGCGTGCGACAGCGAGAAACAGCCGTACGACCGCCCCAGCTTGCCTTCACGCTCAAGGAATTCCGGCTCGGCGTAATCGGCGCCGTGGACGATGATGGCCCGCTCGCGCGCGGCCGAGTTGGAGTACTCCAGCCCGTCCAGCAGCACATTCGGTCCCTGCTGCGGCCCCCAGTTCGGGCCCGCCGTCACGAACGAGCCCACCGAGGACATGTGGGAATCCACCACATTGGAGAACCGCTGGGCGAAACCGGAATGGGCCGGGTCCGAGCCGCGCCCGTGGCTGGTGCGGAACGCCTGCACCCCGCCGGACTCCAGATTGACCTCGTACAGCCGCGTCTCGCCCGAGAAGCGCGTGAAATCCACCAGATACATGCGGTCCCGCGACGGGATGCGGCGGTGGTGGATGTCCAGGGCCGCCATGGCCCGGCTCATCAACTCGGGGCGCACCTGGCCGGAGGGGTCCAGCGGCGGCCGGACCTGCACGGTCTGGATGGGCCGCGGCGCCAGGTCCAGCGACGCCGGCAGCATCACCTGCTGCACCGGTGCGGCGCCTGTGGAGGCGCAGCCGGACAGCGCCATAGCCCCGCCTGCGGCGAGACCGCCCGTGATCAGTCCACGTCTGGATAGCCGCATGCGACGCCCTTGTATGCGGATTGAACCCCTTGGGCCGATTTGTTCCATACCTGTTCGCGCTCCTGCAAGCGTGAGCTTGGCGAAAAGTCCCGGACGCCTATTATGCCGCAGCCCGGATCACCTGACCGGCCATAGTGAGGGGAAAGTATGATGAAGCGGTTCCTGTGCGCCCTGGCGCTGGCGGCGACGACGGCCTTTCCGGCTCTGGCCCAGTCAGGACAAGGGACTGCGGCGTCTGAAACGGCGGTGACATACGTCCATGCGGGCCGCCTTCTGGCCGATCCCTCCACCGGCCGGGTCAGCCGCAATCAAACCGTCGTGATCGAGAACGGCCGCGTCCGCGAAATCCGCGACGGCTTCGTCGGCGAAGGAAACGTGGTCGACCTGTCCGACCGCTTCGTCCTGCCGGGCCTGATCGACAGCCATGTGCACATCACCAGCCAGCAGGGGCCCAACAGCCGCATCGAGCGCTTCACCCGCAGCGCGGCGGACTCCGCCATGCAGGGCGCCGCCTACGCCCGCATCACCCTGGAGGCCGGCTTCACCACCGTGGCCGATCTGGGCGGCATGAGCGAGGCGGTGGTGGCCCTGCGCAACGGCATCGCCGCCGGGCACATCCCCGGCCCGCGCCTGCTGGTCTCGGCCGGCGGGGTCACGCCCCACGGCGGCCACGGCGACGTCAACGGGGTGCGCGAGGATCTGGTGCCGCATCTGCGCTCGGGCGGGGTCTGCTCCGGCGCCGACGACTGCCGCCGGGCCGTGCGGGAACGGGTGCTGGCGGGCGCCGACATCATCAAGATCACCGCCACGGGCGGGGTGCTGTCCGACACCGCCGCAGGTCTGGGCCAGCAGTTCTCCAACGCGGAGCTGGAGGCCATCGTGGAGACCGCCCACTTCATGGGCCGCACCGTCACCGCCCACGCCCACGGGACCGACGGCATCAACAGCTTCCTGGCGGCGGGCGGCGACTCCATCGAGCACGGCACCTATCTGGACGCCGACTCCATCCGCATGATGCGCGCCAACGGCGCCTGGCTGGTGCCCACCCTGCTGGCGGGTGACTTCGTGGCCCGCGTCGCCTCGGGGCCGGACAATTTCCTCACCCCCAACCAGACCGCCAAGGCGCTCCAGGCCGGGCCCCTGATGCTGGACATGGCCCGCCGCGCCCACGAGGGCGGGGTGCGCATCGCCTTCGGCACCGATTCCGGCGTCTCGGCCCATGGCGACAACGCCCGGGAGTTCGCCCTGCTGGTGCGCGCGGGCCTGACGCCGCTGGAGGCCATCCAGACCGCCACCGTCAACGCCGCCGAACACTTCCGCCTGCAGGACCAGATCGGCCGCCTCGCCCCCGGCATGGCGGCGGACCTGATCGCGGTGGCGGGCGACCCCCTGAGCGACGTCACCGAACTGGAGCGTGTGGCCTTCGTCATGAAGGGCGGCGTGACCTATCTGGACTGATCAGACCCCGAAAATCCACCAGATGGCGGCGCAGGTTGCGGCGCCGACGATGATCATCATGGGCACGCCGATCTTCAGGAAGTCGGTGAAGCGGTAGTCCCCCGCCGCATAGACCAGGGTGTTGGTCTGATAGCCGATGGGCGTGGCGAAGCTGGCCGAGGCGGCGAACATCACCGCCACCAGCAGCGGCCGGGCGTCGATGCCCATCTGCTCGGCCAGGCCGATGGCGATGGGGGTCATGATCACGGCCACGGCGTTGTTGGTCACCATTTCGGTCAGGATGGTGGTCAGGAAATACAGGCAGATCAGCACCACCAGCGGCGAGGCGTCCACCAGCAGGGGCGTGGCCCAGCCCACGATCAGGCCCACACTGCCGGCGTTCTGCAGGCCGATGCCGATGGCCAGCATGGCGAAGATCAGCACCAGCACGTCCCCGTCGATGGCGCCCCAGGCGTCCTCCGGGTCGATGCAGCGGGTCACCAGGATCACCGCCACGGCGATGATGGCGGCCCCGGCGATGGGGATGATCCCCAGGGCCGCGGCCAGCACCGTCCCGGCCAGCGCCGCGATGGCGATGGGCGCCTTGGCCCGGCGGAACGGCTGCTTCTGTGTCTCGCCGACCCCGATCAGGGTGCGGTTCTCGCGCAGGTCCGGCATGGTCTCGGGCGGCGCCGCGATCAGCAGGGTGTCCGCCGCCCGCACGCGGGCGCCGCTCAGGTCGGGGCCGGGCAGGTGGTGCGGCCGCGACACCCCCAGAACCCGCAGCTTCAACCGTGACAGCAGCGGAATTTCCGAAAGACGCCGGCCGATGCCCGGATGGGTGGGGGCGATGGTGGCCTCGATAAAGGTGATCTCGTCGTCCTCAACGTCGGGATTCTCCTCCCCCTCCTTGCGCGTCAAAACGATGCCGCCGGTGCGTCCGTTCATGCCGACGGTGAAGCCGGGCGCCCGGGCCAGGGCCTGGATTTCATGGGCCGGCGCCGACAGCAGGATGCGGTCGCCCTGGAGCAGGGCCTGCTCGTCCAGATCCTTGCGCAGGATGCGGCCGTCCCGCTTCAGGCCCACCACCTTGGTCTCGGACCGCTTCAGCAGTTTGATCTCGCCCAGCTTGCGGCCGATGCGGTCGCTGCCGTCGCGCACCAGAAGCTCGGTCAGGAAAATGTGCGCGTCCGCCTCGCCATCGTCGGTGTCGTCCCGCTTCGGCAGCAGGAACGGCCCCAGCACCGCCAGGGTCAACACCCCGCTCAGCACCGTGACCAGACCCACGCCCGTGATCTCGAAGATGCCGAAGGGCTCCATGCCCATGTCGCGCGCGACGCCGTCCACCAGCAGATTGGTGGAGGTGCCGATCAGGGTCAGGGTTCCTGACATGATCGACAGATAGGACAACGGAATCAGCAGGCGGGTGGAGGCCACCGACAAGGCCTTGGCCAGCTTCTTGATCACCGGGATGAGGATGATCACCACCGGGGTGTTGTTCATGAAGGCGGGCGCGGTCAGGGCCCCGCCGAACACCCCCGCCGCCGTCAGGCGCGGCCGCTCCTGCGCGCTGCGGGTCACCAGCCCGAGTACGGCCTCGATGGCTCCGGTCCGCACCAGGGCCCCGGACAGGATGAACATGGCGGCGATGGTCACCGGCGCCGGATTGGCCAGCACAGACAGGGCTGACGTCAGCGGCAGGAAGCCCGCCAGCATCATGACCGCCACCCCGCCCACGGCGATCACCGTCGGCGGCAGCCGCTCGCTGATGAAGGCCGCGAACAGCCCGACCAGGAACGCCAGGCCGATATAGGCGCTGTACGTGTCGATGAAGGTGGTGATGACGTCCAAGGCTGCCCCTCTCGCCGGAAGGCCCCCGGCTTCGCACGAAAGGCGCGGGCGTGCATCCGGTTCCGCGTTGACGCAACCCCCGTGGGCGCCTACCCCCGGTACATGACCATCCAGCCCCTGCCCCATCCCATCGACGGCCTGCGCGCCGTGGCCGCCGACTATGACGTCCTGCTGTGCGACGTCTGGGGCGTGATCCATAACGGGCGCGAGCATTTCGCCCCGGCCCTGGACGCCCTGATCCGCTTCCGCGACGGCGGCGGCAAGGTGGTGCTGATCTCCAACGCCCCCCGCCCCTCTCAGGCCGTGCTGTCGCAGCTGGACAGCCTGGGCGTGCCCCACACGGCCTGGGACGCCTTCGTCACCTCCGGCGACGCCACTCGCGCCGAGCTGAGCCGCCGCGCCCCCGGCCCCGTCTGGGCCCTGGGGCCGGACCGGGACATGCCGCTGTACGAGGGGACCGGCGTGGCCGTGTCCGACGGGCCGGACGAGGCGGGCTTCATCTGCTGCACCGGTCTGTACGACGACACCACCGAACGGCCGCAGGACTATCGCGAGGCCCTGTCGAAGGCGGCCGCCCGGGATCTGGAGATGGTCTGCGCCAACCCCGACCGCGTGGTCCAGCGCGGCGACCAGCTGATCTACTGCGCCGGCTCTCTGGCCGATCTCTACGAAACCCTCGGCGGGCGCGTGACCATGGCGGGCAAGCCGTTCGGCCCGATCTATGACCTGGCCATGAAGGAGGCCGAGCGCCTGCTGGGCGCCAATGTGGACCGGTCCCGCGTCCTGTGCGTGGGCGACGGCGTGGTCACCGATGTCATGGGCGCCAACGGCCAGGGGCTGGACTGCCTGTTCGTGGCCGCCGGCATCCACGGCGCCGCCGCGCAGGGGCCCGACGGCCGGGTCGATGCGGAAAAGGCGGGCGAGCTTCTGAGGGCCGAGACCACCTACGCCCGCTACACGATGCTGGACCTGGCCTGGTGAGGCTCGCCAAGCGGCGCGGCGGGCGCTAGATCACCTCCATGACTGAGAAAAAACTTGTGGGGGCTCACCCCTCCGGCGGCTACATCCTCGACGAACTGCACGTCGGCATGACCGCTGAAAAAACCGTCGAGATGACCGAGCAGCGCATCCAGCAGTTCGCCGACGCCTCGGACGACTTCAATCCCGTGCACATGGACGAGGCGTTCGCGTCAAAGACCGCCTATCGCGGCCGCATCGCCCACGGCCTGTTGTCGGCCTCGTTCGGCTCGGCGGTGGTGGGCACCATCCTGCCCGGCGCCGGGGCCATCTACCTGCATCAGAGCCTGGCCTTCGAAAAGCCGGTGCGCATCGGCGACAAGGTCACCGCCCGCGTCACCGTGGCCGCCGTGGATCTGGAGTCCGCGCGCGTGACCCTCAAGACCGAGGGCTATATCGGCGACACCTTCATCATGGGCGGCGAGGCCATTGTCCGCGTGCCGCGCCGTCGTCGTCCGGCGAAGGACTGACTTGCCCGTCCGCCTGATCACCGACTGGCGCACCCTGCCTGCGGGCGACCGGGGCGCGGCGGTGGCGGTGGGGGCCTTCGACGGGGTCCACCGGGGCCATCAGGCGGTGATCGCCGAGGCGAAGGCGGCGGCGGACCGGCTGGCTGCCCCGCTGGCCGTGGTCAGCTTCGACCCCCATCCCCGTCGCTTCTTCCAGCCCGAGGCCGCGCCCTTCCGCCTGATGACGCCGGATCAGATGACCCGCGCGCTGGCGCCGCTGGGCGTGGACCGGCTCTATCTGCTGCCCTTCGACGCCGAGATGGCGGGCATGAGCGACCGTGATTTCGCCGATCAGGTGCTGCATCAGGGGCTGGGCGTCGTCCACGCCGCGGTGGGTTTCGACTTCACCTTCGGCAAGGGCCGCTCGGGCTCGCCCCAGGCCCTGGCCGAGTACGGGCGCGAGATGGGCTTCACCGTCTCCGCCGCCCAGCGGGTGGACGACGCCGACGGGCTCAAGCTGTCGTCCAGCGCGGTGCGCGAGGCCCTCAAGGCCGGGGACATGGACCGCGCCGCCGCCATTCTGGGCCGCCCCTTCGCCATCCAGGCCGAGGTGATCCACGGCGACAAGCGCGGCCGCGAGATCGGCGTGCCTACCGCCAACATGGCCCTGGGCGACTACATGCGCCCGGCCTACGGAATCTATGCGACCCGCACCCGTCTGCCCGACGGCCGGGTGGTGGACGGGGTCTCCAGCCTCGGCGTGCGGCCCATGTTCCGCACCGAGACGCCCATGCTGGAGGCCTGGCTGTTCGATTTCGACGGCGACCTCTACGGCCAGACCCTGGAGACCGAACTGATCGCCTTCCTGCGCCCCGAAGCCGCCTTCGACGGCCTCGACGCCCTCAAGGCCCAGATCGACGCCGACGCTGCGGCGGCCCGGGCGATCCTGGGGGCCTGAACAGGGGCGCGGATTTTTTTCATCCCCCACCCTCCCGGGCGCCTTAAAATGCGGTCTGGCGGACGTGGTCCGACGCGGCGAGCGAAGGGGGCTTTGATACCATTGATACGATTCAGACCCTGTTTTTTCGGGGTCGGAGTCTGAATCTCGGGGCCGATTTCGGACTATTCGGACTATTCAGACCCTGTTTTTTCCGCCCGGAGTCTGAAATCCGGCCACAAGGGTCATCAGGCCCGCCTCATCCTCGAACCGCGCCCGCACCGGCCAGGCCGTGACCCGGCCGCGCCAGTCGGGCGGCAGGCGGACCCAGTCCTTCTCGGTGGTCACCAGCCCGGCCCCCTGCTCCGCCGCCCGGGCGGCCAGCGCCTTGAGGTCGCCCTCGGCGAAGGCGGCATGATCGGGGAAGGCGGCGAAGTCGATCAGGTCGCACCCGGCCGCCGTCAGGGCCCGCTCCACCTTCCACGGCTTGGCGATGCCCGCGAAGCCCAGCTGCGGCCCCGACGGCGGCGGCGCGGCCGCCTCCAGCCGGGCGATGAACACCGGCTTCTCTTTGAAAATATTCAGTAATTCCTCATCCGCGCCCGGCAGGTCCGCGGGCAGAAGCACCACCACCGCATCGGCCCTCGCCAGCCCCGCCCGCAGCGGCTCGCGCATGGGCCCGGCCGGGAACACCGCCCCGTCCCCGAAGGGCCACTCGCCCCCCCGCGTCTCCCCGTCCACCACGATCAGGGACAGGCTCTTCCGCAAGGTCGGGTTCTGATGCCCGTCGTCCATGACCACCACGGCCGCGCCGGCTTCAGCCGCCGCCCGCGCACCCGCCGGCCGGTCCCGGGCCACCCACACCGGCGCCACGCTGGAGAGCAGGAGGGGTTCGTCGCCCACGTCCCCGGCGGCGTGTTGTGCAGGATCCACCCGCACCGGCCCCGCCAGCCGCCCGCCATAGCCCCGCGTCAGCCCGTGGGCCTCCAACCCCTTGTCCCGCAACAGCCGCAGCACCTCGCGCGCCACCGGCGTCTTGCCCGACCCGCCCACGGTCAGGTTGCCCACCGAGATCACCGGGATCCCCGCATCCACCGGAACCGTCCGCGCCATGCGCCGCGCCGTCGCCCCGGCCCACAGCCAGGACAGGGGCTTCAGCAGGGTGCGAATGACCGGCGACGGCGCGCCCTCGCGCACATACCACCAACGCGGCGTGTTCAGCTTCATCGGGTCCTCCCGGCGGGCAACAGGGGCGCCAGATGGCTCCACAGCCGGTCAAGCCCCGCGTCCGCCGCCTGGGCCGCACGCCGGGCCCGCTCGCCCATGGCCCGCGCCTTCACCGGGTCCCCCAGAAGGGGCGCGACGGCCGGGGCCAGTTGCTCGATCCGCTCCACCCGGATCAGCCCGCCCGCCCGCTCCAGATCGGCCGCCACGTCGGGCCAATTGGCCATGTCCGGTCCGCAGACCGTGGGCTTGCCCAGCCGCGCGGGCTCCAGCGGATTGTGCCCGCCCGCGCCCGCATGGCCGATCACCGGCCCGAACGAGCCGCCCATGACCACCACGTCCGCCAGCGCCAGGAACAGCCCCATCTCGCCCAGGGTGTCGGCCAGGTAGACCGAGGTGTCGAGGGCGATCGTCTCGCCGGCTGAGCGCACAGCAACCACCCGCCCATCGGCCCGCAGGGTCTGGACCAGCCCGCCGCCCCGCTCCGGATGGCGCGGCATGAGGATCAGGAACGGGACCTCCTCCAACGCGTCCAGAGCCCTGGCGATGGCCCGCTCCTCGCCGGGGTGGGTGCTGGCCGCCAGCACCACGGAGCGGTCGCCGATGGCGGCGCTCAACTGCTCGAAGGCGCCCTTGTCGTGGGTCAGGGGGCCGCCCGCCAGCTTCAGATTGGCGCGGCCCTGCACCTGCCCGCCCAGCGCCTCGATGCGGGCTGCCGAGGCGTCGTCCTGGGGCAGGATCAGGTCGAAGGCCGACAGCAGCGCCCCCGCCGCCCCCGGCATGCGGCCCCAGCCCTGCGCCGTCTTGTCGGTGATGCGGGCGCTGATCAGGGCCAGCTTCACGCCCCGCGCCCGCGCCGCCCCGATCAGATTGGGCCACAGCTCGCTCTCCACCAGCACCCCCAGCGAGGGCCGCCAGTGGTTCAGGAACCGCGCGGTCGCCAGAGGCCCGTCGACCGGCGCGTACTGATGAATGACGTCGGGCGGCAGGCGCTCGGCCAGGATGCGCGCCGAGGTCACGGTGCCCGAGGTCACCAGAACCGCCACCTCCGGCCGCTCGGCCCGCAGCCGCGCGATCACCGGCAACAGGGACAGGCTCTCGCCCACGCTGACCCCGTGCAGCCATACCAGCGGTCCGGACGGCCGCGGGATTGAGGGACGGCCCAGTCGTTCGTTGAGGCGCGCAGCGTCCTCCTTGCCGCGCCGGGCCCGCGCACCCAGCAGGCGCGGCGCCAGCGGCTCCAGCCAGCCGGTGACCACGCTGTAGGCTTTCAGGACCAGCGACATCAGCCCTGCGCCAGGGTTTCGGCCCGGTCCTCGACGGCGGTGAGGCGCGCGGTCCACTCGTCGATCACCGAAGCAGGATCCACGCCCCGCCCGATCTCGACCCGGTCCCACACCATGGCCCCGCGCGCAAACGGCAGCGGCAGCATCGCCCGGTCCCAGCTGTTCAGCCGAATGGCCGGGCGGCAGGCCAGGCCCAGCAGCAGCACCGGCGCCCCGGACATGCGGGCCATGACCGCCAGCCCCTCGCCCATCTGCCGCGCCGGCCCCCGGGGCCCATCCGGCGTCAGGGTCACCGCCCCGCCGGACTTCAGCCACTTCAGGGCGTCGCGCAGAGCCTGGGAGCCGCCCTTGGCCTTCTCCGGCCTCTCCTTCTTCTGGGACGAGCCGCGAATGGCCGGGAAGCCCAGCCGCGCCACCGCGTCGGCGATGAACTGCCCGTCAGGGGACAGGGAGATGAGCGCGCGGACCGGCTGGCCCCGGTCATGGTCCCAGGCGGCGGGCGCCAGGCCGATGCGCGAATGCCAGAAGGCGATGATGACCGGCCCGCCCCCTGCCCAGGCGACCTCGACCAGGTCGCAGTTCTCGTGGCGCCAGCGGATGGTGGCGAAGCACAGCCGCATCCAGCCCGCCATCAGGCGGCTGAGAACCCCCTGAATCACCGGATTGCGGATCGGCCTCACGAGCCCGCCTCGTCCGGCGCGGCGTCCAGGGACTGCTGGCGCGCCAGGCGCGCGTACAGACCACCGCGCCCAACCAGTTCGGTGTGCGAACCCTCCTCCACGACCCGCCCGGCCTCGATCACATAGATGCGGTCCGCGTTCTGCACCGTGGACAGGCGGTGGGCGATCATCAGGGTGGCGCGGCCCTCCATCAATCGTTCCAGCGCCGCCTGCACCAGCGCCTCGCTCTCGGTGTCCAGGGCGCTGGTGGCCTCGTCCAGCAGCAGGATCGGCGCGTCCTTGAGGAAGGCCCGGGCGATGGCGATGCGCTGGCGCTGGCCGCCGGAGAGGCGAACCCCGGCCTCGCCGGCGCGGGTGTCGTAGCCCTCGGGCAGGGCCGTGATGAACTCATGGGCCGCCGCCGCCCGCGCCGCCGCCTCGACCTCCGCCTGCGAGGCGTCCGGGCGGCTGTAGGCGATGTTGAAGGCGATGGTCTCGTCGAACAGGAACGGCTCCTGGGTCACCAGGGCGATGCGGTCGCGCAGAGCCTTCAGCGCCACATCCCGCACATCGACGCCGTTGATCCGCACGGCGCCGCCCGTGACGTCATAGAACCGGGGCAGCAGGCTCAGGATCGTGCTCTTGCCCCCGCCAGACGGACCGACCAGGGCCACCGTCTCACCGGGACTCACCCGGATATCCACGCCGCTGAGCGTGGGGGCGGCGTCGGAATAGGCGAAGCTGACGTCCTCGAACCGCACCTCGCAGGGACCGTCCGGCAGATCGACCGGCTCGGCCGCCTCGCGGATCTCGGGCTGGATGTCCAGGGCCTCGAAGAGGCGGCGGGCGGCGGTCAGGCCTTCGGCCAGAACAGTTTGAAGATTGCTCAAATTGCGCAGGGACTGGGCTGCGGCCAGCAGGATGCCGATGAAGGCGGTGAACTCGCCCACGTTCATCTCGCCCTGCTGTGAGCGCCAGCCCGCATAGGTCAGAACCGCGGCGACCACGAACATGGCCACCATTTCGCTGGAGGGGCCCGAGAACGCCTTGGCGTTGGCGCCCTTGATGACGAAGCGCTGGCGTCGGGCGATGACCTCGCCCACCCGCGCGTCCTCGGCGTCCTCGCGGTTCTCGATCTTGACCAGCCGCACCCCGTCCAGATTCTCCATCAGGGCGGTGGACAGCACCGTGGTCTCGGCCATGGCCCCCACGGCGGCCTTGCGCGCCTTCTTGGAGAAGCGCCGCAGCACCAGATTCACCACCGGCATGCCGCACAGCACCACCAGCGCCAGCATGGGATCGATCCAGATCATGGAGGCGATCAGGGCGAGCAGGGTCAGGCCGTGCTGGGTGTAGCTCACCGTGCCGGTGGTGAAGGCCTCGCGCACCAGATTGGCGTCGAACAGCACCGAAGAGACGAAACCGCCGGAATGCTGGGCGCGCAGGCGGGCCAGATCGGCGCGGATCATGCGGGCGAACAGCTGGCTCTGGATCTCGCCCACCACCCCGTGGCCCAGGCGATTGACCAGATTGGCCTGGCCGATGGCGGCGGCGCCCCGGATCACGCCCACCCCGGCGATGGCGGCAGGGATCATCCACAGGGCGTTGGGGTCCTGATCCACGAACAGGCCATTCACCGCCGGCTCCAGCAGCCGCAGGATCAGGGCCGTGGTCCCGGCCGTGATCGCCGCGCACAGCATGGCCAGGGCCAGCCGGCCCTTTCGCTCCGACAGGTAGTCGCGCCAGATGCGCGCCAGCAGGGGGCGCAGCGGTTGTCGCGCTTCGGGCGGGGTCACGGTCATGGGTTCCGCTCCGACGTCAGGGTGGCGAAGTCAAGGCGTGGCCGCCCTAGCCCCACGGCCCGCCGTGGGAGCCGGAGCCGCCATCAGGGCCGCCCTCGCGCGCCTGACGTTCGGCCTGCCGCCGCGTGGCCCATTCCCGGAACCAGCGCGTGGCCTGACGGTCCCGCCGCCAGACCAGGATCCAGAAGGCGAGCAGGGTCAGAAGCGAGATGAGGCCGAACAGCTGCTGGCCGTCCAGGGTCTGTCCAAACATTGTCATGGCGAGACCTTACGCCTTCGCCGCCCCCTCGTCGCCCCTCGGATCGATCATGCGGTGGGCGTGCAGGATGAAGTAGCGCATGTGGGCGTTGTCCACGGTCTGCTGCGCCTTGGCCTTCCACGCCTTGCGGGCTTCCTCGTAGTTGGGGAAGGCGCCGACGAAATCGACCTGGGACAGGTCGCGGAACGCGGTCCCGTTCAGGTCGCGCAGCTCCCCGCCGAACACGATGTGAAGCAGCTGATTGTTCTCGATTTCCTGAGGCATTCTTTTCCGTCCGTTGGGTGGCGGTTCAGTTGGCCAGCGGAATAGGCCGACAGCGCCGGATTATCAACGGATGCAGCGCCGGGGCCGCACAGATCAGGCTGGCCTGACGTGGATCGGGCCGGTTGAAGCGCCATGGCTGGCCGTGATGGTCGCTGACCGTCGCCCCCGCCTCCGCAGCGATCAGGGCCCCGGCGGCCACGTCCCAGTCCCATTTGGGCGTCAGGGCCAGGGCGGCGTCAAAGGCGCCAGACGCCACCAGCGCCATACGATAGGCCAGCGAGTTGCGGTTCTCCACCCGCATGGGCGGCCAGGGCTCCGGCCATTTCGGGCTCTCAAGCAGCCCGGCGCCGGTCAGGACGGAGGCGTTCTCCAGCATCGAGGTCTCTGACGCCGCGATCATCCGCCCGTTCAGCAGGGCGCCGCCGCCTTCCACCGCCGCGAAGGTCTCATTCAGGTCCGGGGCGTGGATCACCGCAGCCACCGGGCGGCCGTCCTCGACGATGGCCAGCGCCACGCTCCACCACGGCCTGTTCTTCATGAAGGCCACGGTGCCGTCGATGGGGTCGACCACAAGGATGCGCCGCCGCGACAGCCGTTCGGGATTGTCTGCGGTCTCCTCGGACAGCCAGCCGTGATCGGGTAGGGCCGCCGTCAGCTGCTCCCGCAGCCAGCTGTCCACGGCCATATCCGCATCGGTCACAGGCGAGCCGCCGGGCTTGGACTGGATCTTCAGGCCCTGCGCCCGGTGGCGCACGGCCAGGGCGCCGGCCTCGACCGCCGCCGCCTTCAGCAGGTCCAGGTCGGCGGCGAGCGTCATTTCCCGGCGATGGCCACCGCGTCGATCAGCAGCGACGGACTGTTGAACGAACCCCGGAACTCCAGGTCCGATCCGACCACCATCCGTCCCGCCAGGGCCAGCAGATTACCCGCCACCGTGATTTCGCTGACGGGCCAGGCGATCTGGCCGTCCTCGAACCAGAAGCCGGACACCCCGGCCGACCAGTCGCCGGTGTTGGGGTTCAGCGACGGGCCGAACATGGAGGTGACCAGAAGCCCGCTCTTCGCGTCGGCCATCAGGCCCGCCCGATCCCGCTCGCCGGGCTCCAAGTGCAGATTATGGCCCGAGACGCCGGACGGCCCCGCCAGGCCGCGCGAGGCGTGGCCGGTGGTCTGCAGGCCCAGTTGCGCCGCCGAGGCGGTGTTCAGAAGCCAGCCGTTGATCACCCCCGCCGAGATCAGTTCGCGCCGCTCCACCGCCACGCCCTCGTCGTCGAAGGGGGTGGAGCCCAGCCCACGTGGGCGGAACGGGTCGTCGATCAGGGTGACGGCGTCCGACAGCACCTGCTGGCCCAGCCGGTCTTTCAGAAAGGACACGCCGCGAGTCACCGCGGTTCCGGCCATGGCCTGGACGAAAGGCGAGATCACCTGCGCCGCCAGACGGTTCTCGAAAATCACCGGGGCGGTGGTGGATGCGATCTTGCGCGCGCCCAGCCGCGCCACGGCCCGCCGTCCGGCCTCCGCGCCGATGGTCCCGGCGTCCGGCAGATCCGACAGGTGGCGGACCGACCGGTGCTCGCTGCCCCGCTCCTTGGCCCCGTCGCGGGCGGCGATGACGCCGACGCCCAGCGAGAAGCTGCTGCCCCGGTGCGCCCCGTCGAAGCCGTGAGAGGTCACCAGCCGCCAGTCGCTGGCGGACCATGTGGCGCTGCCGCCTTCGGAGATGGACACCCCGGGCGTGGCCCGGGCGGCGTCTTCCGCCTGACGCGCGGCGGCTTCCAGCGCCTCGGCGGTGCATTCTGTTGGGTCGAACAGGTCCAGATCGGGGTGAGGGCCCTGCGCCAGCCGATCCCGGGGCGCCAGATCCGCATAGGGGTCCTCCGGCGCCAGCCGCGCCATGGCCACGGCGCGCTCCACAAGGCGGTCGCGGGTCGCAGGCGACAGGTCCGAGGCGGAAACGGTGGCCTGACGACGGCCCACGAACACGCGCAGGCCCAGATCGCGGGACTCCTCGCGCTCCACCTCCTCCAACTCGCCGTTGCGCACGCCCAGCGACAGGGTGCGCCGGTCCGCGTGCACAGCCTCGGCGGCGTCGGCCCCGGCCTTCAGCGCGGCGGAGAGAATGTCGTTCAGGATGTCGGCGGTGGGGAGGGAAGCATCAGCCATGCCCCGATATGGCCGGTCGTCCGCCCGCCCGCAACCGGCGTCAGGGCACGGCGTAGGCGATCAGCACCACGGCCAGGACCAGCAAGGGCACATAGGTCAGCATCATGCCGATGACCCGCGCCCGGGTGGCGCCCACCGATCGGGAGAGGCCGAAGGCGTGGACGAGGCGGCCCAGCAGGAACATGGCGCCCACCACATGGATCAGCCAGGGCGTGACCCCCACCAGCGCCATGAGCGCCAGCCCGCCCATGGCCGCCGGCGCATATTCGGCGGCGTTGCCGAAGGCGCGCGAGGCGCCCATGAGCTCCGGCGACTCGCCGTCGCCATAGCCGATCCGCAGTCGCTGGCGCTGGCGCACCACCAGACCCGACAGGGTGATCAACAGCAGGATCAGCAGCCCGCCCCACAAGGCGGCGGCGCGGGCGGAGTCCTGAACGGCGGCGGTGAACAGGTCCATCAACGGACCTCCCTTCCAATGGGATACAGGCGGTAGCGGTCGTCATAGAAGGGCGTCCGCTCGTAGAACCAGGCCAGACGGGCGTCGCCGTCGGCGGCGAAGTCCGCATCCTCGGCCAGACGCCGTTCGAAGGCGGCGCGGAGCGCGGGGTCGGCCTCCAGCATGCGCTCGGCCAGCGGCGCGATGGCGTAGGCCTCAATGTATTCCACCCGGTTGAGGACTTCCGGGAACATGCCCCAGGCGAAGAAGCTCTCGGACGACTGCGGCTCCAGCGCCAGCACCACCAGGTCACCCAGGGGCTGATCGGTCGGCACGCGCACCGATCCGGCGGGGAAGGTCCAGTCGCGGTCCTCCGGCGTCACCGTCTCCACCGTGATCGGCACATGCCCCTCGCTGGTGCGTCCCGAGACCCGCGGGTCCTCAAGGCGCAGCATCTGGACCGGGACCGTGCGCGGCGCGTCCAGCACCTCCATCCGCACCCCGTGCAGATGCAGGCGCTCAATGATGTCGGCGCGCCAGGACGGCACCCAGTAGGCCTCGGGCCGCGCCAGGGTCAGGGTCGGGCGCGAGCCGTAGAACGGCATCATCCAGGGCTCGGGGTCCGGCTGGCCCAGCCAGCGGATCTCCGACCGGCCGGACGCGGGGCTCTCCCAGGTTTCGTAGCGGATGCCCAGGAACGCGCGGGTGGCCACCGGCTCGGGGGTGGATTCAAAATTCGCCAGAATTTCGGACGGACGCAGGGCGCGGTCCCGCGTCACCGCCACCCGCAGGTCATCGCCGTGATCGGCCAGCAGGCGCATGGCCGTCTCGATGAACACATAGGTCCCCAGCACCCGCTGCTCGTAGGGCTTCAGGCTGTGGTTCTCGATCAGGATGGTGGGCACATGGGCGGCCGAGCCCCAGCCGTTGGAGAACCGCTCGCCCAGCCCGCCGTCCGACAGACCCGCGCGCGGGTTGCGGTCGTCCACGGCGAAGACCAGCTCGCCGGGGATATGCCCCTGGGCCTCCAGCGCGTCGTTCATGGCCGGCTTGAAGGCGTCGTCCAGCCATAGGGCGGTGGCCGGTGAACGGGACCAGATGCCGTTCTCGCCGTTGTAGCCGTAGGTGACGTCGTACTGGTAATCGATGCCGTCGGTGACGTGGATGTCCAGATAAAGGTCCGGCTGATAGCGCTGGATCAGGCCCATGACCGCGCGCATCTCGGTCTGGTCCAGCTTCACGAAATCTCGGTTGAGGTTCTGGTTGGTGGCCGTGTGACGCCAGCCCTGAATGCGCGGTCCGCGCTGGTTGGGGCGGGAGTAGGCGCTGGTCCGCTCATGGCCGTCCACGCTCAGGATCGGGATCAGGATCAGGTTGACCCGGTCCAGCAGGTCGTCGCGGCCGTAGAAGGCGATGTCGCGCAGCAGCATCATGCCCGCGTCCTTGCCGTCGATCTCACCCGGGTGGATGCCGGCCTGGGCCAGCAGCACCGGCTTGGACGGGTCGAACTCCGCCCCGTCCTTCGACGCGATCACCGCATAGATGGGCCGTCCCTCCGGCGAGGTTCCGAACTGTTCGATGCGGATCAGGTCCGAGGCCGCATCGAGCCGGTCGAACCACGCCCGGGTGTCTGCATAGGTCGGACTGAAATCATGCTCGGGGTCCGCCTCGAACGCCGTCACCCAGGGGTCGGATGCCTCGCGCAGCAAGGACCGGCTGGCGCCGCTCCACTCGGGCGCTGGCGGCAGGAAAGTCTGATCCCACGGCGCGGCATTGGGAACGGAAGGCGACTGGGACATGGCGGGACTCGCAAACAGAAGAGACGCGGCGCAGAGCCAGACAATTGGACGCATGAGGCGCTTTCGAAGCTCCGGCGGCGCGCCGGACGATGCAGCCTTCTAGCCCCTAAAATCCGGAATGTCAGACCGCGTCGGCGTCCTTCTCGGCAGGCATGTCCGCCCGCGCCTTGTCGCACAGCTTCTTGAGGGCCGAGGTGATGGTTGAACCGTACAGCTGCCCCTGGACGTCGGAATAGCCTTCCGAAGTCAGCCGCCGCTTGATCTCGCCCACATTGGCGAATTCGCCGCTTTCGGCGAGTTGATAGGCGCGTTCGACGGTGGTGAGACGATAGTTCATAACCCTGATATAGTGACGCTTTGTGGAAATGCGAGGGCCGAGCGCCAATAGAGACCATTCTGGCGGGGCGCTAATCTTCCGGCGATGCCGCAGCCGCCATGCTGGAGCTGACCCCCAGATACCGCTCATCCAGACGTCGCAGCGGCAGGAAGACGTCGTGGGCGACGCGTCCCACGCGCGTGTCGGGATAGACGATGTGGGTCACCACGCCCTGCTCCAGCCGGTCACCATGGACGATGCGCCACGCGAAATAGGCGCCCAGCCAGATCACGAGCAGAAAGATCAGCGGCCCGGCCAGGGTCAGGCCGCCCCGACGCGGTTCGCTGGCGAGCCGTCTCACTTCCATATGGGGGCGCCGTTCCCCGGCAGACCCAGCCGATCCCACATCGCGTTCACCCGGTCCACGACCTCCGCCTCCATGCGGATCTCCTCGCCCCATTCGCGCTTCGTCTCGGGCGGCAGCTTGTCGGTGGCGTCCAGGCCGATCTTGGAACCCAGTCCGCTCTCCGGCGATGCGAAGTCCAGATAGTCGATGGGGGTGTTCTCGATCACGGTGATGTCGCGCGCCGGGTCCATCTTGGTGGAGACCGCCCACATGACGTCCTTCCAGTCCCGCGCATCGATGTCGTCGTCCACCACGATGATCCACTTGGTGTACATGAACTGGCGCAGATAGCTCCAGACGCCCAGCATCACCCGCTTGGCGTGGCCCGGATAGGCCTTCTTCATGGAGACCACGGCGATGCGGTAGCTGCAGCCCTCGGGCGGCAGCCAGAAGTCGATGATCTCGGGGAACTGTGCCTGCAGCAGGGGGATGAACACCTCGTTCAGCGCCTCGCCCAGCACCGAGGGCTCGTCCGGCGGCCGGCCGGTGAAGGTGGTCAGATAGATGGGGTCGCGGCGCATGGTGATGGCCGTCACCTGAAACACCGGGAAGGTCTCCACCGAGTTGTAATAACCGGTGTGGTCGCCGTAGGGGCCTTCCTCGGCGTGCTCGTCCAGCAGCACATGGCCCTCCAGCACGATCTCCGCCTGGGCCGGAACCATCAGGGGCACGGTCTTGCAGGGGACCAGCTCGGCCTTGGCCCCGCGCATCAGTCCGGCGAACTGGTATTCGCTCAGGGTGTCGGGCACCGGCGTCACCGCCGCCAGGATGGTCCCGGGATCGGCCCCCAGCACCACGGCGGCGGGCAGGGGCTCGCGCTTTCCCGCCTTCCGATGCCGGGCGTAGTGCTGCGCCCCGCCCCGGTGGGCCAGCCAGCGCATGATGGCCTTGTCCTTGCCCAGCACCTGCATGCGGTAGATGCCCAGGTTGAAATCGTCCTCGGCCGCATCCGACGGCCCCTTTGTCACCACCAGCCCCCAGGTGATCAGGGGCGCGGGCTCGCCGGGCCAGCAGGTCTGGACGGGCAGGCTCGTCAGGTCGATGTCGTCGCCCTTCAGCACCACCTCATGCACCGGCGCTTTTTTCACCACCTTCGGCCGCATGCCCATGACGGTGCGCGCCATCGGCAGCATCTCCATGGCGTCGGACAGGCCGCGGGGCGGTGTGGGGTTCTTGAGGAACGCCAGCAACTCCCCGACCTCGCGCAACTCGGCGGCGGTGGTGCGCTGCTTGTTCTCGAGGGTCACGCCCATGGCCACCCGCTTCACCGTGCCGAACAGATTGACCAGGCACGGGATGGGGCTGACCGAGCCGTCAGGCATGACGGGCTTTTCGAAGATCACCGCCGGTCCGCCGTTTCGCAGCAGCCGGGTCTGGATCTCGGTCATCTCCAGGACGGTGGACACGGGTTCGGACACCCGCACCAGCTCGCCCTGGGCTTCCAGCATGTCGATGAAATCGCGCAGGGACTTGTAGGCCATGACCACCGATTAGGCGGACAGGGGCGGCGTGTCACCCGCTATCAATACGCCCGTGTGTCCGACACCAGCGCCCAGACCGGCAGGTGCAGATGCCGGGTCGCCACGCCCAGCTGGACAGAGTCCAGATGCGCCCGTCCCGCCTCGATCAGGCGCAACTCTTCGGGCGGGATGTGCAGGGCCTGCGCCATGGCCTCCAGATCCACGCCGCGCTGGTCGCGCCAGCGTCTCAGCCGGGCGCCGATGGCCGCGTCGGCCGGATCGGCCCCGGGAAATCCCAGGACGGAGCCCATGGTCGAACCCTCCCTAAGGGTCTTCTATTGTTGGGAGGTATCCTGATCCCATTCAAAGGCCGGATCAATCCAGTCGCCGATGCGCCCGCCCGGATGGGCCAGGGCGTGGATGCGGGCCATGTCGTCGGCGCTCAGCTCGAAATCGAAGATGTCCAGATTCTCGGCCGCGCGCTTCTCGCTGGCGGTCTTGGGGATGGTGATGACGTCCTGCTGGACGAACCAGCGGAGGGTCACCTGACCGGGCGTCTTGCCGTGGGCCTTGCCGATCTCGGCAATGACCGCATCGTCGACAATCTTCCCCTGGGCCAGAGGCGACCACGCCGTGATGGACGATCCCAACTCGCGCGCGGTCTCGATCAGGGTCTTCTGGGACAGATAGGGGTGGTACTCGACCTGGTTGGTCACCAACGGCGCCTCGGACAGGGCGGCGGCCTCGCGGAACAGGGCCGAGGGGAAGTTGGACAGGCCGATGTTCTTCGCAAAGCCTCGAACACGGGCGTCGTTCAGCGCCTTGATGGTCTCTTCCAGCGCCGGTTCGGGCTTGGGCCAGTGCAGCAGCAGAAGGTCCGGGACCTGCCCCAGACGCTGCGCGCTCTCCTCGGCCTGGCGCTGCAGATCGCCGTCGCGGAAATTGGTCACCCAGATCTTGGTGGTCAGGAAGACATCGTCACGCGCCACCCCCGAATCAGCGATGCCCTGACCCACGCCCTCCTCGTTCTTGTAGATGAAGGCCGTGTCCACGTGGCGGTAGCCGATGCGCAGGGCTTCGGCCACCATGCGCCGGGCATCCGCCGGCTCCAGCTGATAGGTGCCGAAGCCCAGGGCGGGAATCTCGACGTGGTCGGTCTTGACGGTCTTCATGGGCGGCTCTCCGGGTCAGCATCCCCAAGAGCTAGGAGGCGCCGAGGGGTGACGAAAGGGCCGCGCTCTGGATTCATTCCCCCGGGAGGGGTAATTCACCGCTTCGGAACGCTCCGGCACGCCTGAGCGCTTTACAAGCGCCCGATCGGACGCCAAGAGACTGTCCGACACGCTTTTTATGTTCGCCCGCGACCCTCTCCCTAATCGCGCGGGCCCGACTGGAGACACTGTGTATGGCGGCCAAACTCAAGCAACAGGGCGGCAAGGTCGAAGAGCTGAACTCGGACATGAACGTGACGCCGTTCGTGGACGTCATGCTCGTGCTGCTGATCATCTTCATGGTGGCCGCGCCCTTGGCGACCGTGTCCATCCGTCTGGACCTGCCGCCGGCCTCGCCCCCGCCTCCGGGCGAGGAACAGGAAGAACCGGTGTTCATCTCCATCCAGGACGACACCTCGATCTATGTCGTGGATGAAGAAACGACCCTCGAAAACCTGATCCCGGCCCTGAACGCTGCCCTGGCCGTGCCGAACCCGCGCGAAGAGCGCGTGTTCGTCCGCGCCAACGCGGAAGTGACCTACGAGCGCTTCATGGAAGTCATGAACACGCTTCAGGCCAACGCCTACTACAAGGTCGGCCTGCTGAACGAAGACATCGAATAGGCTTCGCGCCTCCGATCAGAACGACAAGGGCCGCGTCGCAAGACGCGGCCCTTTTCACTTGATGACCTGCCGTCGTTCAGTTCTTCAAGGCCGTCTGGCGACGAAGACGCTCCAGGCGCTGATGCTGGGCCTCGGTCATGCACCGGGGCGTCGCCCAGCGCTCACCGGCGTCCGCGGCGGCCAAGGCTTCCTCGGCTGTCACATAAATGGGCTCGGCTCCGTACTCCCGCTCGAAAGAACGACGTGTGGCTTCATCGGTCGCACAGACATAGGCCGCGCGTTCAAACCGCGCTTCCGCGCGTGGCGTCTGATCCTGCTGCTGTGCAGCAGCAACACAAGGTACTGAAAAAGCGGCGACAACTGCCGCAACAAGGGGCATGGGCGTGCGCATGGGCGTCTCCTCCAATCCCGAAATCAGTCCGGGTTCAGAGCAGACTGCGCCGTTTCCCAGCGCTGTAAAGAGAGGGCGTCATGAATGTTTTATGACGGTCTGTAATATTCTTCGTGAATTTTGGGCATATCTATTAGCCCGGCTAGCTAATGCCCAGGGCGGGGCCGAAGGCCAGGATTGTAGCCACCGCGCCGAACGCCACAGCCACAGCCGCCCCCGCCACAAAAGCCAAGGCCGTGCGGGCGCGGCGTCGTCTGAGGCCGCCCGGCCTGACCTTTCGGACATAAACGAAGGGCGCCTTTTCGAAGGCTTCGGATCCGACAATGTTGTGCTGGGACATGAACGCGCTCCCCTTGGGTACAGGCCCCGACGTCGGGGCCAAGGCACTCAAGACGGGCGGATACGTTCATTTGATGGCGAACAGCGCTCGCCAAACCCTTGCGTCATCAAGGGTTTGTGTTTGTCAGCCGCAATAAACCCGCCGCCCGCTGTAGGCGCGGTAATAGCCGGTGGCCGGATTGTATGAGCGGTAGTTCGCGCGGCACCAGTCGATGCGGCGGGGATCGCGTCCGCCTGCGTGACTCTGGCCTCCGCCGGGATAGACCAGATCCGGCCGCCCATAGGCGCCCGGCCACACATTGGCGCCGCGCACCGCAGCGGCGTAGCGCTGATAATCATGGCGCTGTGCGTACCCCTGTCCCCGGCTGTAACCGTAACGCCCATGGCCCTGATCGCGATAGCCGCGATTGTCGGCGTAACGCGGCCGCTGATGACGCCAGCGCTCGTGACAGTCGGTGCGGTTGGCGTCCCAGTAGGCGTCGCAGCGGTAGTCGCCCGGCCGATCCCGCTGATCCCACCAGGACGGCGTACGCCAGCCTTGATCATAGCCCCGGTTGTAGTGGCCGTAATGGCCGGCCTGCGCGACGGCGGGCTCGGCGGTCAAGCCGGCGGCGGCAAGTCCGATGGCGGCGGCCATCATGGTTAACGGGCGGGGACGCGACATGGCTACCACTCCTCTCGCCTCAACGAGGCTCTGTCTGCCTAATCCAAGGTGACTCTGACGGCGCCGCGGGCGCTAGTTTCAATGCGACGCATCAGGACCACGGGTTCGCCTGACCCGGCGCGGACCGGCGCGATGACAAACCATCCGCCGGCCGGCAGGTTCTGGAACGCGAACCGCCCCTCTGCATCGCAGGCGGTGGACCGCTCATAGGCGCGATAGTCGGAACTGGGCTCGCCGCCGCTGCGCGAGCGCACCTCCCCGGCTGGAACGGCGGCCCGGTCCAGAGACTGATAAAGCGTCAGGAAGCGATGCCGCGTGTAGGACGTTTCGGGAATGAGTCCCACCGAGCCGATGCAGTCGAAGTTCTGGCCGCCCGCGCGGTAATCCACGCGACCTTCCACCGCCGCTGCACCCGACTGGGTGGACCATGCAAAGTCCGCCGCGCTGAAGCTGGCCGACAGGCCGCCTCCAGGGATCGGGCCCGGCGCGGGTGTCGGCGCGCAGGCGGCCAGGGCTGCGGCGCCCAGGGCCGAAACGGCGGCGATCCTGACGAAGCTGGCGGCATGCATGGCGAAATCCTCTCGTAACGCGCGAATGTCGGATGTCTTAACACATACAACACGGTCAAGGTTGCGAAGCCTTGGTGAAGAGGCCGTGAGAGCGCTTTTCGCCGCCTCACGAAAACGATAAGCCTCGCCGCGCGGCAGGTCGCCGCAAAGGAAAAGGGCTCAGGCAGATTCATGGCCGTCACTATCGACGACATTCGGGCCGCGCAGCAGCGTATCGCCGGCCAGGTGGACCGCACCCCTGTCCGCCATTCCCGCCGCCTGTCCCAGCTGACCGGCGCGGATGTCTGGGTGAAGTACGACAATCTGCACTTCACCGGCTCGTTCAAGGAGCGAGGCGCCCTGAACCGACTGATGCAGCTGACCGGGGATGAGCGGAAGCGCGGTGTCGTCGCCGCCTCGGCGGGCAACCACGCCCAGGCCCTGGCCTATCACGGCGGCCGTCTCGGCGTGCCGGTGACCATCGTCATGCCCCATGGCACACCCTTCGTGAAGGCGGACGGCACGCGCGCCCACGGGGCCACCGTGGTCATCGAAGGTGACGACTTCTCCGGCGCCAGCGCTCACGCCAGGCAACTGGTGGAGGATGAAGGCTACGTCTTCATCTCGGCCTTCGACGACGAGGGCATCGTGGCGGGACAGGGGGTCTGCGCCCTGGAGTTTCTGGAGGACGCGCCGGATCTGGACGCCCTGGTCATCCCCATCGGCGGGGGCGGTCTGATCGCCGGCTGCGCCATCGCCGCCAAGGCCATCAAGCCGGACATCGAGATCATCGGGGTTGAGGCGGCCATGTACCCCTCCTTCTCCGCGCGGCGTAAGGGCGAGACCCCCAAGTGCGGGGGTCAGACGATCGCCGAAGGCATCGCCATCAAGGCGGTGGGCGACATCACCTTCGCCCTGGCCGACCCGCTGGTGGATGACGTGCTGGTGGTGGACGAAGAGGATTTCGAGAGAGCGGTGGCCTTCTATGTCACGCTCGAAAAGACCGTGGCCGAGGGCGCCGGCGCCGGCG
>NZ_JADWOW010000031.1:0-64572 GCF_015767455.1 Brevundimonas sp. BAL450 | reverse complement strand
GTGGGCGGCGGTCGAACATCCAGACTGCAGGCCGGCCCCCTCCACCATGCTTCGCATGGTCCCCCTCCCCCGATGGGGGAGGATTGGGCGCCGGCTCCGGAAAATCAGGCCGCCTGGGCGCCGGACGCCGGGGCGAGCCCCTGCATGATCATCTTGTTGATGTCGATCAGGGGCTCGAAATCCTCTTCACGGCGCATGACGGCCGAGGAGTGGCGGCTGACGAACAGGCTGATGGAGATGAGCTGCGCGCGCAGCGGGGCCGGCAGGTTGTTGTCGGGATTTGCGCAGTCCGTGGCCAGGGTCGACCACAGGCGCCGGTTCCAGTCCAGGGCGTCGATGCGCGTCTTCAGATCGCTCGGATCCGCGCGCGACGCCTCCATGAGGGCCCGCGTGACCTGGCCGAACAGGCGGTACTCCGCCTCGCGGGGGTTCTCCGCCCTAGCGGTCGCTGTCTTGTAGGCCTGAAGCGACATCGCCGATCCTCGATTCTTCGTATTCAACCAATTTGCGGGCGGCCATCAGGGCCTTGTAGTACTCGCGGGCCATCACGTGCCGTGAGGCGGCCACACAGTCAGCCATGGTGTCCGGATTTCGGGTGGCGCCCATGAACTCGGACAGGCGCATGGCGAATTCGTCGTAGAATTTGTCCGCCGAGGACTCATCCAGGTACATCATCATGACCGGGAAATAGATCCGGCGCGCCGGACTGGTCACCTCGTCGGCCTGCATGATGTCCTTCTCGCGCAGGACCGAGGCCTTGTTCTGGAGCAGAAGCACGCCACGACGGTCGCCGTTCTGGACGACGGCTCCGTTGAGGACGAATTTTTCGCCCGGCTTGAGCGACAGTTTCAGCGGCATGACGACCCTCCCGCGCCTCACACCTACCGAGGCTCGCCTGATGCTGATTAAACAAACGTGGTTAACCATCCCTTGTGTTTCGGTCGGCAGCATGAGGAGAAATCCGAGTCCGGGAGTGATCTGAGTTGAGCATCGCATTCGAGGCGCCCACCGCCCTGCCGGGGCTGGCGCGCGCCGCCGACGCAGCCGCTGGTGACGCCGCCTCGCCCGAAGCCGTCGGGCGGCTGTCGCGGGTCCTGGCGAAGGACGGCGGGAAGGCCAGGAAGCAGGCGCGCGCCGCCGTGGCCCAATTGAAGGCCGCCGTCGCCGACCTGCGCGTCCATGACTATGAGGGCGCCAGCAGGAAGGCTCTCAAGGCGCTGGAGCTCGACAGCAAGCACGGCGTGGCCTGGCACGTGCTGGCCATCGCGCGCGAAAAGGCCGGCGATCTGGTCCAGGCCCTGAACGCCTATGAGGCGGCGCTGAAGCTGCTGCCGAAGGATACGGCGGTGGCGCAGGACCTGGCGCGCCTGGCCCAGCGTCTGGGCTATCTGGAAATCGCCGAGAAACTGCTGCTGCACTATCTGGCGGCGGACCCGGACCATGTGGAGGCCATCAACAACCTGGCCTGCGTGCTGCGCGACCAGAATCGCTATGATCAGGCCATCGAGGTGCTGCGCGCGCGGCTGCAGACCGCGCCGGACAGCGCCATGATGTGGAACACCCTGGGCACCGTGATGGGCGACCAGGGAGACATGGCCACCGCCCTCACCTTCTATGACGAGGCCCTGCGGCTGGAGCCCGGCTTCGCCAAGGCGCGCTACAATCGCGGCAACGCGCGCCAGCCCCTGGGCGATTTCGAGGGCGCGCTGGAGGACATCGAGGCCGCCCTGCCCCACGCCGCGCCTGGATACGAGACCGGCATGATGACCATGGCCCGGGCCCTGACCCTGATGGCGTCCGGCCGCCTGAAGGAGGGCTATGAGGCCTATGAGGTGCGTCTGGATCCGGTCATGCCCGACGCCATCGCCGTCGTGGCCGACGGGCCGCGCTGGACGCCGGACCAGCCGCTGGAGGGCAAGCGCATCCTGGCCGTGGGTGAACAAGGCGTCGCCGACGAATTCATCTTCGCCAACATGATCCCCGACCTTATCCGGGCGGTGGGACCCGAGGGGCAGGTGTTCCTGGCGGTGGAGCCGCGGCTGGTCTCGATCTTCCAGCGCAGCTTCCCCGAGGCCGTGGTCGGCGCGCACCAGGCGGTGCGCAAGGCCGGACGGCTGATCCGCTTCGCGCCGTTCATGCAGGCGCACGGCGCGGTGGACGGCTGGCTGCCCCTGGCCAGCCTGATGGCGCCGTTCCGTCCGACCCTGGAGGCCTTTCCGGACCACGCCGGCTACATGACGCCCGACCCGGAGCGCGTGGCGCGCTGGCGAGACGAGCTGGCGGCCCTGGGCGACGGCTTCAAGGTGGGCCTCCACTGGAAGAGCCTGGTGCTGAAGGGCGTCCGGTCACGCTATTTCTCGCCCTTCGACCAGTGGCGGCCGATCCTGACCACCCCCGGCTGCATCATGGTCAATCTGCAGTGCGGCGACACCGCCGCCGAACTGGCCCAGGCCGAGGCGGAGGGGCTGAAGATCTGGACCCCGCCCATCAACCTCAAGGACGACCTTGAGGACGTGGCCGCCCTGTCGTCGGCGCTGGACCTGGTGATCGGCCCGGCCATCGCCGGGACCAATATCGCCGCGGCCGTGGGGGCGGACGCCTGGATGATCCAGGCGCCGGACGACTGGCACGTGCTGGGCTGGAAATCCTACCCCTTCTATCCGCGCATGCGGGGATGGGCGGCGGGCTCGTTCGGGCGCTGGGACGGGGTGATGGCCGATATGGCCGCCGAACTGGCGCGAATATCTTCGTCGCGCCGGAACGCCGCCTGATCGCCGCACGTTTCCCTCCCAGACAAGGGAGCCGAGACCATGGCCGAGCGACCGGAAGAACCCGACGAACAGGATCAGTCCGAGACCTTCGACGAGACCCATCTGGACGACGAGGGCGACGGCGACGTCACCCTCGAGGAGATGGACGTTCTGGATGTCACCCAGGAAGCGGGGGACGCGGACGACGAGGATCTGGAGCTGGAGGACGTCCAGGCCCTGGACGGCGTCGACCCGCGCGCTGACGCCCGGACCGACGGCGGCGAGCAGCCCGTCAACGAACTGGACGCCGAAAGCGACGGCGAATACGGCGCCGACGAGATCGAACAGGTGCCTTCGGGCCTGATGCGCAACGTCAAGGGCGCACAGGGTTCGGCCGCGCACTGGGAGTCCCGCCGCCTGGACGATGACGACATTGACTCCCTGGGCTACGGCCCGGACGAAACCCAAGAGGAAGCCCGATGAACGACAACACCCGCGACGACGACGTCAACGCCCCCTATTCCCGCAAGATCACGCCGGAAAAGGGCAAGCCCGATCAGATGCCGGGCGATGGCGAGGCCAGAAACCACCAGGAGGAGCTGATCGACGAGGCGGTCGAGGAGACCTTCCCGGCCAGCGACCCCGCGACGCCCAAGCGCATCACCTGAACCCTGTTCAGGTGCGTCCTGATCCGCTACCCACTCGGGTCTCTCATGGACGGAGTGGATGAATGGATCGGTTCCAGGGCACCGAGAACTATATTGCGACCGACGACCTGAAGGTGGCGGTCAACGCGGCCGTGACCCTGGAGCGGCCGCTGCTGATCAAGGGCGAACCGGGCACCGGCAAGACGGTTCTGGCCTATGAACTGGCCGAGGCGCTGGGCGCGCCGCTGATCACCTGGCACATCAAGTCCACCACCAAGGCCCACCAGGGCCTGTACGAATACGACGCCGTATCCCGCCTGCGCGACAGCCAGCTGGGCGAGGAGCGGGTCCATGACGTGCGCAACTATCTGAAGCGCGGCAAGCTGTGGGAGGCCTTCACGGCGCCGCAGCGCCCCGTGCTGCTGATCGACGAGATCGACAAGGCCGACATCGAGTTCCCCAACGACCTGTTGCAGGAGCTGGACCGGATGGAGTTCTACGTCCACGAGACGGACGAGACGATCCGCGCCGAGGTGCGCCCGGTGGTGGTCATCACCTCGAACAACGAAAAGGAGCTGCCGGACGCCTTCCTGCGCCGCTGCTTCTTCCACTACATCCGCTTCCCCGACGAGGAGACCATGAAGGCCATCGTCGAGGTGCACTATCCGGGCCTGAAGCCCCGGCTGGTGGCGGCGGCGCTGAAGACCTTCTACCAGATCCGCGAGACGCCAGGCCTGAAGAAGAAGCCGTCCACGTCCGAACTGCTGGACTGGCTGAAGCTGCTGATGGTGGACGATGTGACGCCCGAGACCCTGGCCGAGCGCGACCCCAAACGCCTGATCCCGCCCCTGCACGGCGCCCTTCTGAAAAACGAGCAGGACGTGCACCTGTTCGAGCGCCTGGCGTTCCTGCAACGCCGCGAGGCCGGGCGGCCCGGCGGCTGACGGGTTCCGTCAGGGCCGATTACCGCGATTTCACTGGCGTCTGAAAAACCCCAGCGCACAATAGGGCAGTAACAGGAGCCGACACCATGCGCGCCCTCATCCTTCCGATCTGCCTCGCCGCCCTGGTCGCGGCCTGCGACAGCGAGCCCTCGATCCGCATCTCGCGTGACAGCGACCAAAGCACGGAGTCCAGCGGCGCCCTTCGCGTTGTGGACTCCCTGCAGTGTCCCCAGACCCATGGGGTGCTGACCCGGCGTGGCGCGCCGGCCGCCGACGGCCTGTCCTGCGAATACACCGGTCCGCGCGGCTCCCAGGTGACCCTGCGGCTGGTGACGCTGGACAGCGAGGGGCTGGCCGCCCTGGACGCGCTGGAGACCGAGGTCCAGGCGCTGCTGCCCTCGGCGGTCGAGCGGGTGGGCGGCGCGGTCGCCGTGTCCGCCGTCGACGCCGGATCCCAGGCCTCCGCCTCCGCCGGCGGCGGCGACAGCGTGGCCGTTCAGGTTCCCGGCGTGACCATCGAGGCCGAGGGCGACAACGCCACGGTCCGCATCCCCGGCATCAGCATCGACACCGACGGCGGCCAGTCCCGTGTGCGCGTCGGCGGCTTCAGCATCCGCAGTGATGAAGCCGGGGATCAGGTCAACATCAGCAGCGACAACGAGGCCGTGCGCATCCGCGCCCGGGAGGAGGCGGTGGAAATCCGCACCCGCGACAGCTCGCACGGCGTCCGCGCCACATACATCCTGGTGGATGAGCGCGGCTCGGACCTGGGCTGGCGTCTCGTGGGCTACGAGGCGCGCGGCCCCGAGGGCGGCCCCCTGATCGTGGCCGTGGTGCGCAGCAAGGATCGCCACGAGGACGAAGTGTTCGACGGCGCCAAGTCCCTGGTCCGTCTGAACGTCGGAGAATAAGCGGACCGGCGGGCTTGATCGCTGTGCCCGAATGCGTCAGGTCCGGGGCCTCGAACCGACGGAGTGATCTTGGCCCAGGCGCGAAAGAGACCCAGCGAAAAGGCGCCCCGCGCCTGGCAGCGCATGCTGTCCGGACGACGGCTGGACCTGCTGGATCCCTCGCCCTTCGACATCGAGATCGAGGACATCGCGCACGGCCTGGCCCGCGTCGCCCGCTGGAACGGCCAGACCATCGGCGACCATGCCTTCTCCGTCGCCCAGCACAGCGTGGTGGTGGAGGAGATCGTCGCCCACATCCAGCCGGACATCGCCCCGAAGTGGCGGCTGGCGGCCCTGCTGCATGACGCGTCCGAGTATGTGATCGGCGACATGATCTCGCCGTTCAAATCGGCCCTGGGCTTCAACTACAAGGAATTCGAGGCGCGGCTGGAAAGCGCCATCCACCTGCGTTTCGGCCTGCCGCCCAAGTCCCCCGCCACCATCAAGACCCTGATCAAGAAGGCCGACCGGGCCTGCGCCTTCTTCGAGGCGACCCAGCTGGCCGGGTTCGACCGCAAGGAGTCCCTGCGCCTGTTCGGCTCCCCGCCCGCCGACTACGATCTGGTGATCCACCCCCTGCCCGCGGGCCAGGCCCAGGCGCGTTATCTGGAGCGTTACCAATTGCTGGCCGGGGCCATGGGTGTGCTGCCCGCCGCCGACGCCTGGCACACGGAGTGACCATGGACCGCGCCGTTCAGGACCAGGGTGTGCTGATCGGGCTGTCAGTGGTGGTGTTCGCCCTGCGCGACGGCGAGGCGGTGGTGCTGACCACCGGGGGCGGCCCCGACGGCGCCGGCCTGCCCTTCGGCCCGTTCCAGCCGGCGCGCCACCGCACCTTCGAACTGGCCCTGCGCGATTTCGTGGCCGAGCAGACGACGTTTCCGCTCGGCTATGTGGAGCAGCTCTACACCTTCGGCGACGCGGGCCGGGAGTCACCTCGGGCGGAGATGGGCGTGGGCGCGCGGCGTGTGGTTTCCGTCGGCTATCTGGCCCTGACCCACGACCCCAGCGCCGTGGCCGGCCCCGGCTCCGCCTGGACGCCGGTGCTGGAGTTCTTCCCGTGGGAGGACTGGCGCCGGGGACGGCCGGACATGATCGATCAGCGGATCGCGCCGGCCCTGGCGGCCTGGGTCGCCGAGGCGGAAACGGCCGCCCGCGCCGCCCGTGTCGACCGTCTGTTCGCCCTGAAAGGCGCGCGCTGGAACGAACAGCAGGTGCTGGAGCGGTACGAACTGCTCTATGAGGCCGGCCTGACACCCGAAGCGGCGCGCGACCACGGCCAGCCCGCGCGGGGCGCCATCCCGGGCCGCGCCATGGTGTCGGACCACCGCCGCATCCTGGCCACCGCGATCGGCCGTCTGCGCAGCAAGACGAAATATCGCCCGGTGCTGTTCGACCTGACCCCCGACACCTTCACCTTGTCCCAGCTCCAGGCCGCCGCCGAGGCGGTCTCGGGCCTGTCCCTGCACAAGCAGAATTTCCGCCGCGGGGTGGAGCGCACCGGCCTGGTCGAACCCACCGGAAGGCTGAGCGCCGCCACCGGCGGGCGGCCCGCCGAACTCTACCGCTACCGGGGGGCCGAGGCCTCCGGCGGCGGCGTCACCGGCCTGTCCCTGCCCGGCCAGCGATAATCGCAACGGAACGCTTGCGGGAAACGCCCGAGCCGATTAGGTATCCCGCCTCGCTCGACCACCCCTAGGGGAAACAGCGACCGCGGAGAGGTGGCAGAGTGGTCGAATGTACCGCACTCGAAATGCGGCGTACGTGGAAGCGTACCGTGGGTTCGAATCCCACCCTCTCCGCCATTCGCCTTCGCAGCCCAGGCTAGAAAAATCGCCTGTTCGACGGGTCCGGCATGGGTCGCTGCACCTGTCCGTCGAAACGCCCTGCGCCGCGGCACGGCCGCCGCAGGCAGGACGATCGCGGGTCAGACCGTATCAAGCACCTTGCCGTGGGTGCTGATGACCTCGGCGTAGAGCAGGCCGGAGTCCTTTATGGTCCGCTCCTGGGTCTGGAAGTTCACGTGGGTGATGCCGAACCGCTTGGAGAAGCCCAGAGACCATTCCAGATTGTCCAGCAGCGACCAGGCCATGTAGCCGGTCAGGTTGACCCCCTTGTTGATCGCATCATGGGCGGCCTTGAGGTGGTTCTTCAGATACTCGACCCGCATGGGATCATGGATGCGGCCGTCGATGGCGTGGGGCGGATCGTACCAGGCCGAGCCGTTCTCGGTGATCATCAGGGGCAAACCGCCCGTCTGTTCGTGCAGCCAGACGAGTGTGTCGGTCAGGGCCGGGGGATAGACCTCCCAGCCGGTCTCCGTGTGGGCGTGCTGGACCTGCTTCACCGGCTTGGCCCGCACGGGCCAGGCGGACGGGTCGTTCTCGGGCACGGCGCGCGTGTACCAGTTCAGCCCCATCCAGTCGGTGGGCGTGGCGATGAGGTCGAAGTCCTCCCTGGGGAACTCGCGCCAGGCGCGCCCATAGACGTCCTTGAGCTCCTCGGGATAGCCGCGTCCCATCAGGGGATCGAGGAACCAGCGGTTCATCTGGGCCTCGGCGCGTTTGCGCGCGGCCTCGTCCTCGGGCTTGTCGCTGGCCGGGTATTTCGGCTCGATGTTCAGGACGATGCCGATTCGGCCCTCGCCCACCTCGCGGAAGCGGCGCACGGCGGCGCCGTGGGCGCGCAGGACGTTGTGACCCGCGATCACCGCCTCGAAGGCCGAGCGATGGCCCGGGGCCAGCGCCCCGTGCAGATAGCCGCCGTCGACGATCACCCAGGGCTCGTTGATGGTGCCCCAGGTCTTGATGCGGCCCTTGAACTTTTCGAACAGCACCTGGCCGTAGTCCGCGAACCAGTCGGCGATGTCGGGGTTCAGCCAGCCGCCACGATCGTCCAGCGCGGCGGGCAGATCCCAGTGGTACAGGGTGCAGAGCGGCTCGATGCCCGCCTCCAGCAGGCCGTCCACCAGCCGGTCATAGAAGTCCAGGCCCGCTTCGTTGATGCGTCCGCGACCCTCGGGCATCACCCGGCTCCATGACACGCTGAAGCGGTAGGCCTGAAGGTTCAGGCGCGTCATGAGGGCGACGTCCTCGCGCCAGCGGTTGTAGTGGTCGCAGGCCACATCGCCCGTGTCGCCGTCCTTCATGTTCCCCGGCGTATGGGCGAAGCGATCCCATATGGACGCTCCGGCGCCGTCGGCCATGGACGAGCCTTCGATCTGATAGGCGGCCGTGGCGGCTCCCCACAGGAATCCCTCGGGAAATTCGTAGCTTCGAGTCATCGGGGACGTTCCTGCACTGGTGTAGCGGCCAATACGTCATGTTCGAGCGTTCGACAAACGCTTGCGTAAACGATTACAGCCGTGTCATGTAAACGATTACACACTGAACGCCGGACCGCCGTCAAGGCCGCCGGGACGGTTCAGAGGGGTTTAGGGAGACGGCAACAGATGATGGCGAAAGCCTCTGCATCAGCCCGGGTGACGTGGTCTTGAGGCCCGCGACCATCAAGGACGTCGCCGCCCGCGCCGGCGTATCCGTGGCCTCGGTTTCCCGCGTCCTGAACGCCCAGGGCGTCGTCGGCGAGGACGTCCGCGCCCGCGTCATGGAGGCGGTCGAGACCCTGTCCTATGTGCCCCATTCCGGCGCCCGCAGCCTGATCACCCGAAAAACCGACACGGTGGGCGTGATTCTGCCGGATCTGTTCGGCGAGTTCTTCTCGGAGTTGATCCGGGGCATGGATCTGGCGGCGCGCGAGAAGCGGCTGCACCTGATCGTGTCCAGCTCCCACGACGACGCCGAGGAGGCGTCCTTCGCCATCAAGTCCATGCGTGGCCGGGTGGACGGGCTGATCATCCTGTCGCCCCATCTGGACGCCGCGGCGCTCGCCGCCAGCATGCCGCGGTCCCTGCCCGTCCTGCTGATGAACGGCGGGGCCCGCGATGTGGACCGGCCCTCCATCACCGTAGACAACCACGGCGGCGCAGAGGTCATGACCCGCCACCTGCTGGCTCAGGGCCGCCGCCGCGTGGCCCATGTGGCCGGGCCTGTCGGCAACCTGGAGGCCGAGGCGCGCCGGGCCGGCTACCTGGCCGCCATGGCCGAGGCGGGGATCGAGCCGGTGGTTCTGGACGGCGACTTCGATCAGGCGTCCGGCTTTCGCGCCGGCGCCGCGATCGCGGCCATGGACATCCGTCCCGACGCCGTGTTCGCGGGCAACGACATGATGGCGCTCGGCGTGCTGCTGGCCCTGCAGGAAGCGGGTCTGCGCTGTCCCGAGGACGTGGCCGTCGGCGGGTTCGATGACGTGCCCATCGCGTCCCTGGTCCGGCCCGCCCTGACCACCATGAGAATCGACATCGCCGAGACCGGCCGCCGCGCCCTGGAACGCTTGGTGAGCCTGATCGACGCGGCAGGGGAAGCCCCCATCAACCACGAAATCGTGCGGCCAACGCTCGTCGCGCGCCAATCCAGCAACAGCAGCAACAGCGGGAACAGCGGATCCAAATCCGCGCTCGCTCAGGGAGGATGAAGACCATGATCCGGAACACCAGACGTCACCGCAGCCTGATGGGCGCATCGGCCGCCGCCATCGCCACCTCCTTGCTCCTCGCGGGCGGCGCAATGGCGCAGACGGCCACTTCGACCATTCGCGGCAACGTCAGCGACCAGGGGCAGGCCGAGGCCGGCGCCCAGATCGTCGCGCGTGACAGCGCCTCGGGCTACGTCTCGCGCGCCACGGCCAACGCCTCGGGCAATTATGTGCTGTCCGGCCTGCGCCCCGGTTCCTATGAGGTGACCGTCACCACCGCCGATGGACAGAGCACGACGGAGACGGTGAGCATCGGTGTCGGCCAGACCGGCACCCTGGACGTGGACGTTGCCAGCGCCGCCCCCGGCGTCACCGATGTGGCCGAAGTCGTCATCGTGGCCCGCCAGTTGGCTGACACTCGCACTTCCGAAGTCGCGACCAACGTCAGCCGCACCCAGATCGACACCCTGCCGCAGATCAGCCGCAACTTCCTGAATTTTGCGGCCCTGGCGCCGGGCGTGCGCGTGACCGAGGGCGAGACCGAACGGACCATCACCGCCGGGGGGCAGCCCGCTTCGGCCATCAACGTCTTCATCGACGGCCAGAACCAGAAATCCACCATCGTCGACGGCGGCGTGGCCGGTCAGGACGACAGCCGCGGCAACCCCTTCCCGCAAGGCGCCGTGCAGGAGTTCCGGGTCGTCTCCCAGAACTTCAAGGCCGAATACGAACAGGCCGGTTCGGCCATCATCACGGCCGTGACCCGCTCGGGCTCCAACGCGTTCGAGGGCGAGGTCTTCGCCACCTATCAGAACGAGGAGTGGATCCAGCAGGACTACTTCTCGGAGCTGCGGGGCGCGGACCAGCCCGAGCTGACCCGTGAACAGTACGGCTTCGTCCTGTCAGGCCCCATCATCGAGGACACGCTGCACTTCCTGGCGTCCTACGAGCGCAAGGACGAAACCCGTTCGGCCCAGACGTTCCTGACCCGGCCTGAATACGAGCCGCTGTTCACCGATCAGCTGGGCAATTTCGCCACGCCGTTCGAGCAGGACCTGTTCTTCGGAAAGCTGAGCTGGCAGGTCAACGACCGCAACCGCATCGAGCTCACCGGCACCTGGCGCGAGGAATCCGACATCCGGGATGTCGGCGGTCAGAACGGTCCTGAACGCGCCACGCAGATCAACGGCGAGACACGCTCGATCGTGCTGCGACACCAGTATCAGGGAGACAATTTCCTGAACGAGATGGCGCTCGACTATTTCAACTACACGTACAATCCCACTGCGCTGAACTTCGACACCTACGGGGCTGAATACGCGGTCTTCCGGGACAACGACGTGAACACGCCGGGCTTCCAGTTCAACGTGTTCAACCGGGAAGCGACCGTCTTCACCCTCGGGGGACGCAGCGACAATCAGAACATCGAGCAGGAAAGCATCACGTTCCGCAACGACCTGACCTTCACCAATATCGAATGGAACGGCGAGCACACCATCAAGCTGGGCTTCAAGTACTCTGACCAGAGCTACTTCGTGAACAAGGAGTTCGGGCGCAATCCGCAGTTCTGGTTTGATGTCGACGGCCGGCCTGAAATCAACGGATCGACCGAAATCCCGGTTCGCGTCTCGCTGGGCACAGCGGTGGCGCCGGCCGACATCTCGAACGCGGTCATCGGCCTGTATATCCAGGACGACTGGCGCATCACAGATCGGCTGGAGCTGAATCTGGGCCTGCGCTGGGACTACGAGGACAACGCGGTCAACAACGACTACACCACGCCCCAGAATATCCGCGGCATGCTGGCGGCCATGGAGGCCCTGCCGGGCTACAGCTTCCCGGAGTATTTCAATCCCGACGACTATGTCACCGACGGCGACCGCGACGCTTTCACCGACGCCTTCCAGCCGCGGATCGGCTTCTCCTACGACGTGTTCGGGGACCAGAGCACGGTGATCTTCGGCGGCGCCGGCCGCTACTACGACCGCATCGGCTTCAACTTCCCGTTCGACGAGCGGTTCAAGCCGACCCAGTTCATTCGCGAGGTGTTCTTCTCGGCGGATGGGTCCCGGCCCGGCACCGTCGCCTGGGATCCGGCCTATCTGACGCCGGAGGGCCTGGACCCGCTGCTTGCGGCCACGCCGGGCGCCGGCGAGGTGTTCCTGATCCGCAACGACGCTCCGCCGCCGCGCACCGACCAGTTCAACCTGGGTGTGCGTCAGCAGTGGAACGACTGGCAGCTGTCGGCCACCCTGGCCTATGCCTTCACCGACAACGAGTTCAGCTGGTACATCGGCAACCCGGCCACGGACGGCAACCGCTTCGGCGGACCGACGCCCGCCTCGGTCGGCTTCACAGAATTCCGCAACCTGATCTTCATCTCCAACCACGACCGCGAACGGGAATACGCCGCCCTGCACCTGCAGGCCGACAAGCCCTACAACCGCGCCGACGGCTGGGGCTTCCAGATCAACTACACCCTGTCCGAAGCCACCCAGAACGGCAGCCGCGATCAGGGCCTGGGCAATTTCGATTTCGACTACAACTGGATCGATACGACCCCGACCTTCTACTCGCCCACCGACGAACGGCACCGCATCACCGCCAGCGGTCTGGTGGACCTGCCCTGGAACTTCCAGCTGTCGGGCTTCCTGACCCTGGGATCGGGCCGGCCCTACACCATCTTCAACTGCCCCGACGCCCCGGCTGGCGGGCCCAACATCTGCTGGAACGAGGGCCGTCCGGAGAAGTTCAGCTTCATCATTCCGGACGCCTGGGCCTACCGTCAGCTGGACCTGCGCCTGACCAAGAACTTCGACCTGTTCGACGGTCATCAGGCCCAGATCTACGTGGACGCCATCAATGTGTTCGGCTTCCGCAACTACTCGGGCTTCAACCAGGACTTCAACTCAGCGGAGTACGGCCGCCCGAACAATGTGTCGCTGCCGACGCGCAGCTTCCAGGTGGGCATGCGCTACCGCTGGTGACGGTTTTCTCCTGAGCCTTGGCCGCTCCCACCTCTCCCCGGGAGCGGCCGCTTTTTTTGCTATAGTATCGCGTAAGGAGGCTCCGCCTTGGACCGCCGTCGTTTCCTTTTGACCTCATGCGCCGCCGCCGGCGGCCTCTCGCTCACCGGGCTCGGCGCCTGCGCCTCCACCGGCCCGACGGGGGCGCTCGACCCCGAGATCGCCGAACTCCAGGAACGGACGTTCCGCTGGTTCTGGGACGTGACGCCCCATGCAACCGGACTGACGCCGGACCGCTGGCCGACGCCGTCTTTCTGTTCCGTCGCGGCGGTGGGCAGCGCCCTGACCGTCTATCCCATCGGCGTCGAGAACGGCTGGATCACGCGGGACCAGGCGCGCGAGCGGACCCTGAGCACCGTGCGCTTCTTCCACGACGCGCCGCAGGGGCCGCAGGCCACGGGGGTCTCGGGTCACAAGGGCTTCTTCTATCACTTCCTGGACATGCAGACGGGGCATCGCTTCGGCACGACCGAACTGTCCACCGTGGACACCGCCCTGCTGCTGGGCGGCATGCTGTTCGCGGCACGCTATTTCGACGGCGAGCACGCAGACGAGGTCGAGATCCGGCGGCTGGTCGAGGCGGTGTACGCCCGGGTCGAATGGCCCTGGGCCCAGGTGCGCGGCCACAAGATCAGCATGGGCTGGCACCCGGAGACCGGCTTCATCCCCCATGACTGGGACGGCTACAACGAGGGCATGCTGGTGATCCTGCTGGCCATGGCCAGCCCGACCCACCCGGTGGATCCGGCGGCGTGGGCGGCGTGGTGCTCCACCTACGACACCCTCAGCTGGACGGACCGCTGGGGTCAGCCCTACCTGCATTTCGCCCCGCTGTTCGGCCATCAGTACAGCCACATGTGGGTGGATTTCCGGGGCATCCTCGACCCCTACATGCGCGACAAGGGCTTCGACTATTTCGAGAACAGCCGCCGCGCCGCCTATGCGCAGCAGGCCTATGCACGGGCCAACACGGGGAACTGGACAGGCTATTCGGATCAGGTCTGGGGCCTGACCGCCTGCGACGGGCCCGGCGATTTCGTCCTGGACATCGCCGGACGCGAGCGTGAGTTCTTCAGCTATTCGGCGCGTGGACCGGGCGAGCGGGACGACGGGACCATCGCGCCGACCGCGGCGGCGGCCTCCATCGCCTTCGCGCCCGAGATTGTCATCCCCTGCGTCAAGGCCATGAAGGCCCGTTATCCGGCCATCTACACCCGCTACGGCTTCCTTGATGCATTCAACCCCACCCTGACCGAAACCGGCGGGAACGACCTGCTGCACGGCGACATTCATCCCGGCGTCGGCTGGATCGCCGACGACTATCTGGGCATCGACCAAGGGCCCATCGTCATCATGATCGAGAACCACAAGTCGGATCTGGTCTGGCGGCTGATGCGCACCGACCCGCACCTGCGCCGGGGCCTCGAGCGCGCCGGATTCAGCGGAGGCTGGCTGAGCGCATGACCGGGTCCGGCCTTCATCGACGCGCGGCGCTCGGCCTGATGGCCGGGGGTCTGGCCGCGTCGGCGGGGGCCTGCGCGGGGCCGAACGACGGAGTCACGCGCCTGACCCTGTGGGCCATGGGCAACGAGGGGGCGGCGACCCCCGCCCTGCTGGAGGAGTTCCACCGCCTGAACCCGGACGTGCGCGTCTCGGTTCAGGCCCTGCCCTGGACCGCCGCCCACGAGAAGCTGCTGACCGCCTATGCCGGCGACTCGCTGCCGGACGTCAGCCAGGTGGGCAACACCTGGATCGCCGAGATGACCGCCATCGGCGCGGCCACGCCGGTGCCCGCTGACGCCGACGACATCGTGGCGGGCGGGTTCGAAAGCGTCATGGAGACCAACCGCGTCGGCGGCCGGATGATGGGCGCGCCCTGGTACGTGGACACCCGGCTGGTGTTCTATCGCACAGACCTTCTGGCGCGCGCGGGCTATGACGCCGTGCCCCAGGACTGGGCGGGCTGGAAGCGCGCCATGCACGCGGTGAAGCGAACGGCCGGTGACGGAAATTACGCCATCCTCATGCCGGTCAACGAGTTCGAGCAACTGCTGACCTTCGGCCTTCAGACCGGTGAACCGTTGCTGCGTGACAACGACAGCCGGGGCAATTTCTCGAGCCCGGCCTTCGTCTCCGCCCTGGCCTTCTACAAGAGCCTGTTCGACGAGGGCCTGGCGCCCACCATGTCGGCCACGCAGATCTCCAACGTCTGGGACGAGTTCAGCCGGGGCTTCTTCAGCTTCTATTTCTCCGGCCCATGGAGCGTGGGTGACTTCCGCCGCCGTTTGTCCGACGCCATGCAGGCGAACTGGGCCACCGTCGGCGTGCCGGGCCCCGACGGACCGGGCGCCTCGGCGCCGGGCGGCTCCAGCCTGATCGTGTTCGACAGCTCGCCGCGCAAGGACGCCGCCTGGCGGCTGGTGCGGTATCTGTCGCAGGTGGACACCCAGGCGCGTTTCAACGCCCTGACCGGCAACCTGCCCGCCAAGGTCGAGGCCTGGGCGGCCGCCGGCATCCGCAGCGACGACAAGCTGGCGCCCTTCGAGGGCCAGCTTGAGCGCGCCGTGCCGGTGCCCAAGGCGCCCGAGTGGGAACGGGTGGTCACCGAGATGCAGGTGGTGGCCGAACGCATGGTGCGCGGCGAATACACGCCTGAAACGGCCGGCGCTGAGATCGACCGCCGCGCCGACCGGCTGCTGGAGAAGCGTCGCTGGATGCTGGATCAGGGGCGCGCGGCATGAGCGCGGCGCGGACCGAACGGGCGGCCTGGGGCTTCGTGTCGCCGGCGCTGGCGGCGGTGGGCCTGTTTCTTGTGATTCCGGTGTTCGGCGCCCTGCTGCTGAGCCTGACCGATTTCGACATCTACGCCCTGGCCGACATCCGCAACATGCGCTTCGTGGGGCTGGACAACTACGTCAACTTGCTGGGCAATCCGCTCTTCTGGACGGCCATGCGCAATACCGCCTGGTTCGCCGTTCTGGGCGTGCCGGCGACCATCGTGGCCTCGCTGCTGGCGGCGGTGCTGCTGAATTCGAAGATGGTGAAGTGGCGGCCCATCTGGCGGGTGGCGTTCTTCGCCCCCTATGTGACCACCCTCGTGGCCACGGCGGTGGTGTGGCGCTACCTGCTGCACACCCGCTACGGCGTCATCAACTGGGTGCTGGACGGGTTCGGCATCCCGCCGGTGGACTGGCTGGGCCAGCCGGAGACGGCCATTCCCGCCATCCTGATCTTCGCGGTGTGGAAGCTGTTCGGCTATTCCATGCTGATCTTCCTGGCCGTGCTGCAGACCGTGCCCGAGGAGCTCTACGAGGCCGCCCGCATCGACGGCGCCGGTCCGGTCAAACAGTTCCGCCATGTGACCCTGCCGGCCATCGCGCCGACCGTCCTGCTGGTCAGCATCATCTCGGTGGCCACCTTCTTCCAGCTGTTCGCCGAGCCCTATGTGATGACCCAGGGCGGCCCGGCCCAGAGCACGGTGACGGTGCTCTACTTCATGTACGAAGAGGGCTTCAAATGGTGGAACCTGGGTTCCGCCAGCGCCGTGGCCTTCATCCTGTTCCTGTGCATCTTCGCCATCACCCTGGTGCAGCTGTGGGTCTCGCGCCGTCTGGGGAGCGAGACATGAAGCACGCCCTGCCCAAGGTTCTGCTCAACATCGCGGTGGCCCTGATCGGCCTGATCGTGCTGTTCCCGCTGGCGTGGATGGTCTCGGTGTCGTTCATGAGCGCGGGCGAGGCGGCCACCTTCCCGCCGCCGCTGCTGCCGGCCCAGCCGACGCTGGAGCACTACCGCGACCTGTTCGCCAATCAGGGCATGGGGCGCTATCTGTGGAACAGCGTCGCCCTGGCCGGGCTGGCGACGGGGCTGTGCCTGCTGGTCACGGTGCCGGCGGGCTACGCCTTCGCCAAGCTGAGCTTCACCGGGCGCGACCGGCTGTTCCAGATGCTGGTGGGCGCCCTGGTGATCCCGGCCCAGATCGGCACCCTGCCCCTGTTCCTGATGCTCAAGCAGGTGGGGCTGGTGAACACCTACGCCGGGGCGCTGGTCCCGTGGCTGACGTCGATCTTCGGCCTGTTCCTGGTGCGCCAGTACGCCCTGTCGATTCCGGACGAGATGCTGGAGGCCGCGCGGGTGGACGGCGCCTCGGAGCGCCAGATTTTCACCCGCGTGGTGCTGCCGACGCTGCAGCCGATTCTGGTGACCCTGGCCCTGTTCGTGTTCGTGGGGTCGTGGAACGACTTCCTGTGGCCCCTGATCATCCTGACGGACCAGTCGAACTACACCCTGCCCGTGGCGCTGGCGACGCTGTCGCGGGAGCACGTGCAGGACATCGAGATGATGATGGCCGGATCGGTCATCACCGTCCTGCCCGTCCTGATCCTCTTCCTCGCCCTGCAACGCTACTACATCCGCGGCATGCTCGCGGGGAGCGTGAAGGGCTGACCCTGTGAGTGCGTAAGCCATGCTGACCCGTCTTCTGATCGCCCTGTTCGTCCTGATCCTGCCCGGCGCCGCCATGGCGCAGGAGACCGTGCTGGACGATTTCGAGGACATCTCGGCCTGGAGCGCGGACGCCTCAACCGACATCAGCGCCCGGGTCAGCCAGGTGGACGGCTACGACGGGCACGCCCTGCGGCTGGACTATGATTTCAACGATGTGTCCGGCTACGCCTTCGCGGCGCGCCCGCTCGTCATCGCCCCCCCCGCCAACTACGAGATCAGCTTCCGGGTGCGCGGCGCGGGGCCCGCCAACACCTTCGAGGTCAAGTTCACGGACGCCTCGGTGGACAATGTCCACTGGCGTCAGGTCACCCGTTGGGAAGCGCCCGACGACTGGACCCTGGTCACCATCCGCCGCCGGCACATCGTCAAGGCGTGGGGCCCGAACCCCGACCCCGTCTATCGCGGATCGGAGCGCATCGAGTTCGTCATCGCCGCGGGCGAAGGCGGCGTGGGCTTCATCGAGGTGGATCAGCTGACCCTGCTTGAACTGCCGCCCGAGCCGTCGTCGCCGCCCCGGCCCATCGCCGCCGCCACCTCCGAAGCCGGCGTGTTCGCCGCCGGACAGGCGGTGGACGGCGACCCCGAGACCCCGTGGCGCAGCGCGGCGGTCGGGGCCCAGGGCCTGACGCTTGATCTGGGCTATGAGCGCGAGTTCGGGGGCGTGACCCTGCGGTGGGCCGAAGACGAACAGGCGACCCGTTACACCGTCTCGACCTCGTCGGACGGGCGGCGCTGGACCCGGCTGCGCGAGGTGACCGGGGGCAACGGCGGGGCCGACCCGATCCTGCTGACCGAGACCGCCGCACGCTGGCTGCGGCTGGACCTGATGGACGGGCCGGGCGAGGCCTACGCCCTGAACGAGATCGAGATCGAACCCCTGAGCTTCGGCGAGGACGCCACCAGCTTCGTCACGGCGGTGGCCGAGGAGGCGCGGCGGGGCCTGTATCCGCGCGGTTTCCACGGCGAGCAGCCCTACTGGACGCTGGTGGGTGTGGACGGCGGCGGCGACAGCGGTCTGATGGGCGAGGACGGCGCCATCGAGTTGGGCCGCGGCGGGCCCTCGGTGGAGCCCTTCGTGGTGGAGAACGGTCGGCTGATCACCTGGGCGGACGTGGGCGTGGCCCAGAGCCTGATGGACGATTATCTGCCCATCCCGTCCGTGCGCTGGACCGCCGAGGACTGGACGCTGGACGTCACCGCCATGGCCGAGGGCGCGCCGGAGCAGGCCGCACTGTACGGCCGCTATGTGCTGACCAACATCTCCAACCGGACGCTGGACCTGACCCTGGCGCTGGCGGCTCGACCTCTGCAGGTGAACGGCCCGGTGCAGTTCCTGTCCACGCCGGGCGGGGTCAGCCCCGTGACGCGCATCGACTGGGACGGCCGGCGCCTGCGCCTCGGCGAGGCCTTCGCCGTGACGCCCCTGTCGGCGCCGGACGCGGTGACGGCCGCCACCTTCGACGCGGGCGCCGATCCGCAGAGCCTGATCGCCTCGGGTCGCGAGGCGTCCCATTCGGTTCAGGACGATACCGGCCTCGCGGCCGCCGCCATGACCTGGCGCGTGACGCTGGCGCCGGGCGAAAGCCGCGTGGTCGGCTGGGCCGCGCCGCTGGAGGGCGCCCTGCCCGCCCTGACCGGCGCGCCGGAGGCGGTGCTGGACGGCGTGGAGCAGCGTACCGCCGCCGTCTGGCGCGAGAAGCTGGACCGCTTCGACATCACCGTGCCCGACGAGGGACAGCGCATCGTCGACACCATGCGCTCCTCGCTGGCCCATATCCTGATGTCGCGCGACGGGCCCAACCTGAAGCCGGGCACCCGCTCCTACAATCGCTCGTGGATCCGGGACGGCGCCATGATCGCCGAAGGGCTGAACCGGCTGGGCTGGGTCGATGTGTCGGCGGACTATCTGCGCTGGTTCACGCCCTACATCTTCAGCGACGGCAAGGTGCCGTGCTGCGTCGACGCGCGCGGCGCCGACCCGGTGCCGGAGAACGACAGCCACGGCGAGTTCATCTTCCTGGCCGCCGAGACCTATCGCTACAACGGCGACCTCGACCTGCTGCGGTCGGTGTGGCCGCAGGTGCGCGGCGCCATCGGCTATATGGACCAGTTGCGCGCCTCGGAGCGGACGGCGGAGAACCGGACGCCGGAGCGGCGCCATCTGTACGGCCTGCTGCCGCCGACCATCAGCCACGAGGGCTATTCGGACCAGCCGGCCTATTCCTACTGGGACGATTTCTGGGGTCTGCTGGGCTACAAGGACGCGGTGTTCATCGCCGAGGCGCTCGGCGAGACCGAAGCGGCGGCCCGCATCGCCGCGGCGCGCGATGAGTTCGCGGGGGACCTGCACGCCTCCATCCGCGCCACGGCCGATCACCATGGCATCGACTTCATCGCCGGGGCGGCGGACCGGGGGGACTTCGATCCCACCTCCACCACCATTGGGCTGTCGCCGGGCGGGGAGCAGGCGCGGCTGGACCCTGCCCTGCTGGCCAACACCTTCGAGCGCTACTGGACGGAATTCGAGCAGCGGATCGAGAACCGCCGCGACTGGGACGACTACACCCCCTACGAGTTGCGCAACGTCGGGGCCTTCGTGCGGCTGGGGCAGCGGGAGCGGGCGCTGGCGGCGCTGGACTTCTTCTTCGGCGACGTGCGGCCCCGGGCCTGGAACGGCTGGGCCGAGGTGGTGGTGCGCGACAAGCGCGAGCCGCGCTTCATCGGCGACATGCCCCACGCCTGGATCAGCTCGGACTACATCCGCTCGGCGCTGGACCTGTTCGTGCACGACCGGGGCGAGGCCCTGGTGCTGGCGGCAGGCGTGCCCGGCCGCTGGCTGGACGACCCGGCGGGCGTGGGGGTCAGAGATGTGCGCACGCCCTGGGGCGCCATGACCTGGGCCCTGACGCCGTCGCAGGGCGGCTGGACCCTGACGCTGGACGGCGACGCGGCGCCGCCTGCGGGCTTCGTTCTGTCCTGGCCATCGGATGCGCCCGCGCCGGGCCGCACGGTCATCGATAGCGAACCGGTCACATGGGACGGGCTGAACCTGACCATCCCCGCCAACGCCCGGCGGGTTGAGATCTTACGCTAGCCGCTGGAACGCCTGCCCGTCCGCGTCGAACAGATGGGCCTGGGCGCGGGGCACATGGACCGTCAGGGCCTCGCCCGCCTTCGGCCGCACATCGCCGGGCAGCTGGCAGGTGATGCCGTCTGCGGCCGCGTCATGGGCCAGATAGGCATAGGTGGCGTGGCCCAGGGTCTCGACGAAATCGGCGCGGGCGGTCAGGGCGTTGTCGCCCCCGGTCAGGGTCAGGTGTTCAGGCCGCACGCCCAGGGTGACGGGGTCGCCGGGCTTCGCGCGCGCGGCGTCCACCGCCACGGTCAAGGCCTCGCCCGCCGCCGTGCGCACCATGGCGCCGCCGGCTGAGGCCTCCACCACTTCGGCCGTGAGGAAGTTCATGCGCGGGCTGCCGATGAATCCGGCCACGAACAGATTGTCCGGATGCTCGTACAGGTCCATGGGCGCGCCCACCTGCTCGATGCGTCCCGCCGACAGCACCACGATGCGGTCGGCCAGGGTCATGGCCTCCACCTGGTCGTGGGTGACGTAGATCATGGTGGTCTTCAGTTCGCCGTGCAGTCGGGCGAACTCGTAGCGCATGCGCACGCGCAGGGCGGCGTCCAGGTTGGACAGGGGTTCGTCGAACAGGAAGACCTGGGGCTCGCGCACGATGGCCCGGCCGATGGCGACGCGCTGGCGCTGCCCGCCGGACAGCTGCTTGGGCTTGCGGTCCAGCAGGTCGGTGATGGTCAGCACCTCGGCCGCCGCGTTGACCCGGCGGTCGACCTCGGCCTTGTCGGTCTTCGCCAGCTTGAGGCCGAAGCCCATGTTCTGGCGCACGGTCATGTGGGGGTAGAGGGCGTAGGACTGGAACACCATGGCGATGCCGCGGTCCGCCGGGGCCTCGCCGCTGACGTTGCGGTCGCCGATCAGGACGTCGCCGCCGGTCAGGTCCTCCAGCCCCGCGATCAGGCGAAGCAGCGTGGACTTGCCACAGCCCGACGGGCCGACAAAGACCACGAACTCGCCGTCCTCGATGGTGAGGTCCACGCCCCGGATCACCTCCGTGGCGCCGAAGTTCTTCCTGACCCCTTCGAGGGTGACATTCGCCATTGTTTCTCTTGTCCGTGAGCGTTTCCGGGCCTCAAGGTAAACGTTTACATCGAGGGGTCAACGCAAGGCGCCGGCCAGGCTTTCGGCGGTCAGTTCGGCCCAGCAGGCATAGCCCGCGTCATTCAGATGCAGCCCGTCCGGCCCGACGCCGCCGTTGTCCACGTCGGCCCAGCCGGTCATGGTCTCGAACCGGTTGAACACCCCGTAGCCGACGCGGCCCGCCTCCAGCGCGGTCAGGGCGGCGAAGGCGCCGAGCGCCGGGTTGCGGCCCCGGATGAAGTCCAGGTCGCGGTCCTCGGGCACCCGCTGGGAATCGATCACGATCACGTCCGCCTCGCTCTCGGACAACAGATCCTGACCCGCACGGAAGTCCGTCAGGAAGGCGTCCTCGGTCCGGTCCTGAAGCACGTCATTGGCGCCCAGCTGCCACAGGATCAGGTCGGGGTCGGCCGCCTCGATTTCGGCGGGAAACCGCGCGGCGGTCTGGCCCGCGTTCTCGCCGCCGATGCCCCGGTTTACGACCGTGACCTCGACGCCCGGCAAGCGCGCTTCCAGTCCGCGCTCAAGCAGCGGCACGAAGCTCAGGTCCGGCGCCGAAGCCCCTATGCCCTCAATGCTGGACGACCCCATGGCCAGGATGGTCAGGCGCCCGTCCGCAACCGCGGCGCGGGCGGCATCCAGCGGGCGGTTCAGCGTCAGAAAATCGGCGTCGGGCGGGCACTGGGCCATCGCCGGCGTCGCGGCGGCGGACATCACGAGCGCGAGAAGGATACGCATGGGGAAAGCCTCTTACTGTGGTCACCCTGCTCGAAGGGTCACCGTTCGTGAATGACGACGTCGATGCCAGTCTGCAACCGGCAGGCACAAGTCGGTACTGGACTGACAGCACCCCTTTTCCATTGCTCACGCCCGGCCTGCGAAACGTCGCCGGGTCCGGTATCCAGGTCAACGGGATGTCGTGCGAACCGCCTATGATGAAGGCGGCGGGCGGCCGGGACCGTCTAGCCGCCCGCCATCAGATGCGCGAAGGCGGCCATGCCCTCCGGGTAGTCGCGCCAGCCCTCGCGGGCCTTGAGAGCATCCACCCGCGCGGTCAGGTCGTCGGGCCCGAAGCCGTCGGGCAGCCACTGGGCCTCGCCCTCCACGCGGGCGGCGAGGCGCACGCCGCCGGCGCCCGTGGTGACGGTCTCGCCGGTCAGCGGACAGTCGGGCGACATGAGCCAGCTGGCCACGGGGGCGACCCGCTCGGGGGACAGGCGGGCGGCCTGCTCGGGCGACAGGTATTCGCCGGTCATGCCGGTGTCGGCGAAAGGGGCGATGGCGTTGGCGGCGACGTTGCGGCTGGCCCCTTCCAGGGCGATGACGCGCATCAGGCCGATCAGGCCGGCCTTTGACGCCGAATACGCCGCCATGCCGTGAACCCCGTGCAGCCCGGCGGTGGACGTGGACACCAGAATCCGGCCGCCGCCCCTCTCGCGCATGTGCCTGTAGATGGGCAGGGTCGGAGTCAGGGTGCCGAAGAAATTGACCTCGAAATTGGCGCGGAATTCCTCGGCGGTCTGTTTGTGCAGGGTCGAGGCCTCGGGCGCGCCGGCGTTGTTCAGCAGGCCGTCGATGCGGCCGAAGGCGTCGAGCGCCGCCGCCAGCAGGCGCTCGCCGGAGTCCGCCTCCTCCACCGCTACGGGCGCGGCGACGGCGCGGCCGCCCCGGGCCTCGATCTCGGCCACCACAGCCTCGGCCGAGCCGGGCGCATCGGCGGGGCGGGGCCGGGTGTTGACCACCACCCGGGCGCCGCGCGCCGCCAGATCGAGGGCATAGGCGCGGCCAAGGCCCCTGCCCGCCCCGGTGACGACGATGACGCGATCCTTCAGGGCGCTCATGACGGTTTCCTCAGAGTGTCGGCGGCGCGGGCGCGCGGCCAGGGCAGGAAGCGGGGCGTGCGGGCGCAGTAGGCGGTCCAGGCTTCGCCGCGGGTGCGGGCCATGTGCGCCTCCTTGAACGGCGCGGCGGAAGCGTAGCCCATGAACCAGCCGGTGAAGAGCGGCGCGAACAGGGTGATCCAGCCCCACGGATGGGCCAGGGCGAACACGAACCACGCGGCCCACATCACCGTCTCGCCCAGATAGTTGGGATGCCGCACCAAGGCCCACACCCCGGTGTCCAGCAGGCGGCCGCGGTTGGCGGTGTCCGCCTTGAAGGCCGCCAGTTGCCGGTCAGCGAGGGTCTGTAGCGTGAAGCCGCCCAGCCAGACGGCGACGCCCGCGATGGCGAAGCCCCAGCGGGTGGTCCCGGAAACACTCTCCGGGACGGTCAGGGCGAAGACGATGGGCGCCGACCACAGCCAGAGGGTCACGCCCTGAAGCAGGTGCACCTGAAAGGCGCTCCACCACAGCCATCGTGACCCGTGGCGGGCCCGCCAGTGGGCGTAGGGCTGGCGCTCGGCGCCCATGTTGTGGCCCCAGGTCTGGATGATCAGCCGCCCGGCCCCGATCACCAGAAACACTATGAGCAGCAGGTCGGGTCCTGTGAGCGCGCGCCCTGAAGCCGCCAGGGTCAGGACCGCCACGGCCGCCGCCGCAGCGGGATAGCAGATGTCCATGACGCCGTGATTCCGGGCCAGAGTTCCCCACAGCCAGGCCACGGCCATCACGCCCAGCACCCCTGCCCCGCCAGGCAGAATCCAGATGTGGAGACTGTCGCGCAGGGCGGATTCCGGAGCGACCGCCGCCAGGCCGATGAACGCCAGTGGTGCGGCGGCGAGGCCGTAGTGCCAGGCCCGCCCGCGCGTCCCCGCCGGGATCAGGGCCAGCCACAGGACAGCCATGGCCGCCCATAAAACGCCGACCACGCCCATGGATGAAATGTCCGTCATTCGTCGCCCTCAATCACGCTTGCGTAAAAAGACTTGCAAAACTGGTTCATTAGCGCAAGCTACTCCTGCAACGAGCCCGTAAAGGGCCGAACACACCGGAGGGAATGTCTTGACCAGCATCAATATGCGCGGTTCGTCCTGGCGTCGGCGTCTGGCCGGCGTGTCGACGGCGGCCCTGGCCGTGACGGCCGGATTCGCCGCCCCGGCCGTCGCGCAACAGACCGAGCAGGCCCAGCCGGGCTCTGTCACGCTCGACGAAATCATCATCACCGCCCAGCGTCGGGAACAGGGCCTTCAGGAAGTGCCCATCGCCGTCACAGCCTTCAGTCAGGAGATGCTGGAGCGCACGGCCGCGACCGGTCTTCAGGACGTCGCGGGCAAGGCCCCGGGCGTCACCATGACCCAGTTCAACGTTGGCGAGCCGCAGATCTTCGTGCGCGGCGTCGGCACCACCAGCGACTCCGCCGCCAGCGACCCGTCCATCGGCGTGTCCATCGACGAGGTCTCCATCGGCCGCGCGGGCGCCAGCGCCCTGGCCTTCATGGATGTGCAACGAGTGGAAATCCTGCGCGGGCCCCAGGGCACGCTGTATGGACGCAACGCCTCGGGCGGGGCGCTGAACGTCTATACGAACCGGCCTGACTTCGCGCCCTTCGGCCAGTTGACGGCCCGGTATGGCAGCTTCAACGAGATGGGCCTGGAAGGCGTGTTCAATGGCGAGATCGCCGAGGACACCGCGGGCCGTATCGCCTTCCGCTTCAGCACCAACGACGGCTACGCCGAGAACGTGCTCACGGGCGCGGACCTGCATGGCGGGACGTCCTTCGGCCTGCGCGGCCAGGTTCTGCGCGAGGCCGGGAACTGGAGCTTCCTGGCAGGCTTCGACGGCAGCATGGAGGAGATGGACGGCCAGGCGCGCATTCCGGTCACCGTCGCCACGACCCCCGCGCCTTTCGTCGCCGTCATCAACAACCTGCGCGCCGGCCTCGACATCCGCGAGACCCTGAACCCGGACGCCACCTATCAGAACCGCACCAACTGGGGCATCACCGGCCGGGCGGAATGGCAGGGCGACAATTTCGGCTTCGTATCCCTGACCTCCTATCGCGACAACGACTACGACTGGCGCGACAATCTGGGCGGCCTGACCTATCCGGCCTTCCCCCTGCGGGTGGACAATCGAGCCGAAGAACAGGCCGACCAGTTCAGCCAGGAGTTCCGCTTCGTTTCGGCGGCGGATTCCAACATCAACTGGGTGGCGGGCGTCTATCTCTTCCGTGAGAACGTGGTCCGCACCGAGCGCTTCATTGTGGAGACCGCCCTGCCCATCGCCCCGCCCATTTTCGGCGGCGACACCACCTTCTTCCAGGATGCCACCAACACCAGCTATGCGGTGTTCGGTCAGGCGGCGATCCCCTTCGCGAGCATCTGGGAGCTGACCCTGGGCGCCCGCTGGACCCACGACGAGCGCGAAGTCCATCAGGTGGCTATCGACAACGACCTTGGTCTGAACGGGCCGCCGGGCATCCCCCTGGGACCGACGGGATCACCCTATGACGTCAGCGCCAGCACCACCTTCGAGGAGCCCACCTGGCGGGTCGCCCTGTCGGTGGAGCCCCTGCCGGACGTGCGCTTCTATGCGAGCTACGACCGGGGCTACAAGGCCGGCGCCTATATCAGCGCGGCCCAGACCGGCGCCCAGGCTGTGCAGCCGCTGAGCTCGGAACTGCTGGACAACTACGAGATCGGCGCCAAGACCACGGTGTTTGACGGACGGCTGCGCTTCAATGCGGCGGCGTTCCGGCTGGACTACACCGACCTGCAGGTCAATGAGCTGGCCGGACTGAACCTGGTCGCCTCCAACGCCCAGGCCGAGGTTGAGGGCTTCGAGATCGAGACGGCCCTGGCCGTCACCTCCGCCATCACCATCGGAGGATCGTACACCAGCCTGGACGCCCAGTTCACCTCGGACGCGATCTCGGCGGGCGGCACGCTGCCCTATGAGGGCAACATCCTGCCGCGTTCTCCGGAGAGCCAGTACACCCTCTACGCCGACGGTGAATGGCGTGTGGGGCAAGGCACCCTGGCCACGCGCATCGATTACCAATGGACGGACGACTACTTCTTTGACCCGTCCAACAACCCCGAGGTGCTGATCCCCTCCTACGGCCTGCTGAGCGCCTTCGCGTCCTGGGAGACGGACAACGGCTTCAAGGTGTCGGTCTACGGCAAAAACCTGACCGACGAGGAGTACCGCAACCACGTCATCAAGAACGTGGGCGTCGGCTTCAGCGTGTTCGGGCCGCCGCGCTCGTTCGGCATCGCCTTGAGCCGTACGTTCTGAGGTCACATCGAGACTGAAACCAGGCCGTCGCCGCATCCCCGCGGCGGCGGCCTTTTCGCGTCAGGGGGCGCCGCCCTTAGGCGCGGCTTCACGCTCGACTTCCCAGCGCACCCGACGCGGGTCGATGGCCCGGCCCGTCGACCGGTCGCAGACCACCGGCGAAAGAATCTCCCCCGTCGTCCTGCTCTTGAGCCGCAGGGGCGGGCTTTCATCCGGATACAGCCAGCGCTCGCTCCAGCCGTGCATGGCCAGAACGATGGGGTACATGTCGCGCCCGGCCTCGGTCAGGCGGTATTCGTAACGCACGGGCGCGTCCTGATAGGGTTTGCGCTCCAGCACCCCGTGCAGCACCAGACGCGACAGCCGGTCCGCCAGAATATTGGTGGCGACGCCCAGGGCGGCGTGAATCTCGTCAAAGCGACGCAGACGGAAATAGGCCGCCGACAGCACGGCCCAGCTCCAATAGTCGCCCATGATGTCGGTGGAGCGGTCGATGATGGGCCGGTCCGTCTCGATGGGCTGCGAGCGGCGTCTGCGCGAGGTCGGCGGGGCGATCGGCGTCATGGGCGCCGTGACCGCCCAGACCACATTGTCGATCCCCGCCGGGGTCCCATGCTCATAGCCCAGCACCACCGGCTCGAGCCGGTCTCCGGTCTGGCGGTCATAGAAGCGCAAGGCATAGCGCTCCTGCAGCGGCGAGCGGGCCCATTTCCGTTCCCACTGTCCCTGCATGACCGCCACGCCGAACATGTCCAGCCCCATGGCGGTGAGGCGGTACTCCAGCCTCGCCCCGCCTTCGGCCACAGGCCGGGTTTCGAGCATTCCGGCGGCCGTCAGGCGTTGCAGGCGGTCAGCCAGAACGCTGCGCGGCGCGCCGAGCTGATCGCGCCAGGCGCTGAAGCGGCGCACGCCGTAGAACGCCTCGCGCAGGATCAATTGGGTCCAGGCGTCGCCGGTGATGGCGAAGGCCCGCGCCACCGGATTGCCCATGATCAGGGCCCGCATGTCCGGCTCGTCCGCACGCTCTTCACTGGTCTGCATATCTCCCTCTACTCCAATTCGCGGCGGGGTCGAGGCGTGACGCCAACGCTTGCGTTAAGCGACCAAATGTCCGAAGGTCTGTTCTGAAAAGTTTCTGGAGGCAATTGCCATGGCCGACGACGCCGCCGCCGCACGCCGTATCGAAACCGGGCCGCTGAGCCCGCTGAATACGCTCAACCCCTATATCCAGGGCGCCTATGAGCCGGTCTCACGTGAGACCACGGCCATCGACCTGCCTGTGATCGGGGAAATCCCGCAGGATCTGCACGGCGCCTTCTATCGAAACGGGCCGAATCCCGCCCAGGCGCCCCAGGGCATGCACCACTGGTTCGACGGCGACGGCATGGTCCACGCCGTCTGGTTCGAGAACGGCAAGGCCGAGTACCGCAACCGCTACGTCCGCTCGGCGGACCATGTGGCGGACCTCAACGGCGGCTGCGGCGCGGGCGGGGTGATGGAGCCCTCCACCCGCGCCGATCCGTCGTCCACGCGCGGCGACAAGGTCTACAAGGACACGGCCAACACCGATCTGGTGCTGCACAACGGGTCGCTGATGGCGCTGTGGTACATCTCGGGCCATCCGGTGCGCATCGACGCGCGGACCCTGGAGACCATCGGGACCGAGACCTTCGGCGGAGCCCTGTCGCGCCACGTCTCCGCCCACTCCAAGGTGGATCCGAAGACCGGCGAGTTCGTGTTCTTCGACTATTCGCTCTACGAACCCTGGATGACCTTCGGCGTGGTCAGCCCGACCAATGAGCTGACCCATTTCGCCCGCGTCGAGCTGCCGGGACCGCGCCTGCCCCACGACATGGGTCTGACCGAGAACTACGTCATCCTGCACGACCTGCCGGTGGTGTTCACCGACGGCGGGCTGAAGCGCAGCACCTGGAACATCCATTTCGCCGACCAGCCGGCCCGCTTCGGCGTGGTCCCGCGCAACGGCTCGGGGGATCAGGTCCGCTGGTTCGAGACCGACAGCTGCTACATCTATCACGTGGTGAACGCCTGGGAGGACGGCGACGAGGTGGTCATGACCGCCTGCATGATGACGCCCAACGGCTTCCCGCCGAACCCGGAGTACGGCCCCTACGCCGCCATGGTGAACGTGCTGGCCCTGCACGCCGTGCCGGTGGAATGGCGCATGAACATGAAGACCGGCGAGGTGAAGAAGCGCCAGCTGGACGACCGCATCGGCGAGTTCCCGGTGGTCAATCTGGACTATGCCTCGCGGCCCACGAAGTGGTCCTATCACGTGGCCATGGCGCCCAGGGAGCTGCAGAGCTTCAAGGGCCTCATCAAGTACGACCTCGAGACCGGCGCCGCGCGGACCTGGGACTACCAGCCGTCGCAGTTCGGCTCCGAGCCCGCCTTCGCCCCGCGCGTCGGCGCGACGGCCGAGGACGACGGCTATGTCATCGCCTTCGTGACCGACGCCGAGACCGGCAAGTCCGAGGTGCAGGTGATCGATGCGCAGAACATGGAGGCCGGGCCGGTGGCGCGGGTCATCCTGCCGGTGCGTGTGCCCGCGGGCTTCCATGGCACCTGGGCGCGCGGCGACCAGCTGAAGGCCGCCTGATTGATGAACGCCTACATCCACGACGCCGTCCGCACGCCCCGCGCCAGGGCCCGCCCCGACGGCGGGCTGGCGGCGCTGAAGCCCCACGAACTGATCGGCGGACTGATCGACGCCATCGAGACCCGCGGCCATGACGCCCGCGGAGCCGAGGCGCTGATCGTCGGCTGTGTCGGACAGGTTGGCGCCCAGGGCGCCAATGTGGCGCTGGTGTCCAAGCTGCACGCCGGCCTGCCGGACGAAACGGCGGCGTGGAGCATCAACAACTATTGCGTGTCGGGTCTGACCGCCATCGGACAGGCCGCCGACATGGTCCAGACCGGCCGCGCCCGCTCGGTGCTGGCGGGCGGGGTCGAGATGATGTCGCGCGTGCCGTTCATGGGCGACCGCGCCGACTATTACGCCGACGCGTCCTTCCCGGCCCGCACCCGCTATCTGCCGGTGGCCGTCGCCGCCGACCGGCTGGCCGAGGATGCGGGCGTGTCCCGAGCCGAGATGGATCAGGCGGCGCTGGTCTCCCAGTCCCGCACGGTCGACGCCGAAGGCGGCCCGCTGGTCGCCTCGCGCATCGCGCTGAACGGGCTGAACAGCGACGAATGCGCCCGGCCGACGACGCTGGAGAAACTGGGCAAGCTGCCCGCCGCCTTCGCCGAGATGGCCGCGCCCTATGCGGACGCCCTGGAAGGCCGGGCCATCGATCATCGACACACCGTGGCCCACGCCCCGCCCATGGCCGACGGCGCCGGGCTGACGCTGGTCTCGTCCGAGACCGAGGGCGCCCGGGCGCGCATCGTGGCCCATGTGGAGGTCGGCGGCGATCCGGCCGCCTCCCTGACCGCAGGCTTCACCGCCATGGACCGGGTGCTGGAGCGGGCGGGCCTGACCCTGTCCGACATGGACCGCATCGAGTTCATGGAGGCCTTCGCCGTCACCATCGTCACCTTCCTGCGTGAGCGGGACGTGGATCCGGACAAGGTCAATGTAGGCGGCGGCCACCTGGCCAAGGGGCACCCCATGGGGGCCACGGGCGCCATCCTGCTGTCGTCGCTGCTGGACGCGCTGGACGCGTGCGAGGGCCGCTATGGCCTGGTGGTCGCGGCGGGCGCGCAAGGAGTCGGCTCGGCCATGATCGTCGAGCGCATGGGAGGCCGCTGATGGACGCCCGCTCGCCCGCGCCCCGCGACGCCGTCGTGGCCCGTCACGCGGACCTGATCGAAAGCGCGCTGGACGCCATCCGCACCCGCCGCGCCTGGTCGCCGTTCAAGGACTCGCCCTCGACGAAGATCCACGGCCCGGACAAGCCGGTGGCCGGAAAGGCCGCCTTCGAGGCGCAGCTGGGCCAGCGGTTCGCGCTGGATCTGCCGGGCGTCACCGAGTGGGTCGGGGCCGAGGTCTCACCCTATACGCAGCAGCCGTTGGGCGTCACCTATCCGGTCAGCACGCCAGAGGCCCTGATCGCGGCGGCGCAGGCCGCCATGCCGGACTGGGCCGCCGTCTCGCCCGACCTGCGCGCGGCGCTATGCGTCGAGATGGCGGTGCGGCTCTACGACGTCAATTTCGAGATGGCCCACGGCGTCATGCACGTAGCGGGGCAAAGCTACACCCAGGCCTTCAGCGGCTCGGGGCCCAATGCGCTGGACCGGGGCATCGAGGCCCTGGCCTATGCGGTCAAGGCCATGCGCGACGTGGCGCCGAACGGCCGCTACGAGCGCGACTTCGCGGGCGAGCGGGTGGTTCTGGACAAGACCTATTCCATCGTCCCGCGCGGCGTCGGTCTGGTCATCTGTTGCGCCAGTTTCCCCACCTGGAACGCCTATCCGGCCATGTTCGCCAGCCTCGCAACGGGCAACCCGGTGATCGTCAAGCCGCACCCCATCGCCGTGCTGCCCATGGCCATCGTGGTGCGCGAATGCCGCCGGGTGCTGGCGGACCACGGCTTTGATCCCAACCTCGTCACCCTGGCCGTGGACACGCTTGAGGCGCCCGTGGCCCAGCATCTGGTGGACCACCCGGCGGTGCAGATCGTCGATTTCACCGGCAGCCCCCGCTACGGCGGCCATCTGGAGCGCACGGTGACCGGCAAGCTGCTGTTCACCGAGACAGCGGGGGTCAACACCGTGGTGGTGGAGTCCGCCGGGGACATGGACGCCGCCGCCCGCGCCATCGCCCGCGCCTCGTGCCTGTTCTCGGCCCAGATGTGCACCAGCCCGCAGGTGATCTATGTGCGCCCGGATCTCGCCGACGCCTTCGGGCAGGCGCTGGTGGAGCAGATCGACGCCATCGCCGGCGATCCGGCGCTGGCCGCAGGGATCATGGGTGCCATCCAGGGCGCGGTCAGCCTGAAGGCCGTGGCTGATGTGCGCGCCGCCCTCGACCAGCATCCGAAGGCCCGCGTGCTGCGCGAGGCCGCGCCCTACGTCCACCCGCAGTTCCCCGAGGCGCGCACCCTGACGCCGCTGGTGGTCGCGGTCGACGGGTCAGACCCCGCCCTCTACGCCGAGGAACATTTCGGGCCGGTGCTGTTCGTCGTGCGCATGGACGGCGATGCGGCGGTGGCCGAGGCGACCCGGCTGGCCCGCGAACATGGCTCGATCTCGTCCTATCTGTACTCCACCGACGAGGCCTTCATCGACCGCGCGACGCCGCTGTACGAGCAGGCGGGCGCCAATCTGACCGTCAATCTGACCGGCGCCATGTGGATCAATTTCGCAGCCGCCTACAGCGACTATCATGTCTCGGGGCTGAACCCGGCGGGCAACGCCTGTCTGGCCGACCTCGCCTTCGTCGCCTCCCGCTTCCGCATCGTCCAGCGGCGTCGCCCGGCGGCGGCATGACAGCGGATGTCTTCATCGCCGGGGTCGGCATGACGGCGCTGGGCAAGCGGCTGGATCAGAGCGTCAAATCACTGACCGCCAAGGCGGTGCAGGCCGCCCTGACCGACGCGGGCGCGGAAACCGCCCACATCCAGGCCGCCTGGTTCGCCAATACGCGCCAGCCCATGCTGGAGGGCCAGAACACCGTGCGCGGCCAGATCGCCCTGCGTCCGCTGGGCCTGACCGGCATCCCGGTGATCAACGTTGAAAACGCCTGCGCCTCGGGCTCCACCGCCCTGTGGCTGGCCATGCAGTGGCTGCGGTCGGGCGCCGGCGACATCGCCCTGGTCGCAGGGGCCGAGAAGATGGTCTGGCCCGACCGCCCGGAGCGGGTGGCTGCGGCCTTTGCGGGCGGGACAGACATCCACGACCGCGACGGCGTGCTGGCCTACATCCGCGAGATGGGCGGCGAGGAGCCGGGCGAGGGCCGCAGCCTGTTCATGGATCTGTACGCCGCCCAGGCTCGCGCCCACATGGCCCGGCACGGCACGACCCAGGCCGACTTCGCCCATGCGGCGGCCAAGAACCACGCGGCGGGCGCCCTGAACCCGCTGGCCCAATACCGCACCCCCATGACCGCGGAGCAGGTGCTGGCCGACAAGCCTATTGTCTTCCCCTTCACCCGCGCCATGTGCGCGCCCGTCAGCGACGGGGCGGCGGCCATGGTGGTGTGCAACAGGGCCGGGCTGAAGCGGCTCGGCGCCGCCGCGCGGGCCGTGCGGGTGCGAGGCTGCGCCCTCGTCAGCGCCTCGGCGCGCGAGGCGGCGGACATGGACAACCACATCGGCCGTCGCGCGGCGCTGGCGGCCTGGGAGCAGGCCGGCGTCGGACCGGACGACATCGACGCGGTGGAGGTCCACGACGCCACCAGCTACGCCGAAATCCAGCAGATCGAGAACCTGGGTCTGGCCCGGCCGGGGACCGCGGGCGAGCGGCTGCGGCGGGGGGACTTCGCCCTGGGCGGCCGCACCCCGGTCAACGCCTCGGGCGGTCTGGTGGCCAAGGGCCATCCGGTGGGCGCCACGGGCATCATCCAGCTGCACGACCTGACCCGCCAGCTGCGGGGCGAGGCCGGGGCGGCCCAGATCGAGGGCGCGCGCATGGCCGCGGCCGAGAACGGCGGCGGCTTTCTGGGCGTCGAGGAGGCGGCCACCGTGGTCACTGTTCTGGAGCGCGCCGCATGAACCCGGTCGGCGTGATCTATGACGGCTGGCGCGCGCGGGCCGACCGCCCTGCCCTGATCGACGGCGACCGGATCGTCACCCATGGCGAGCTCATCGCGCGAGTGGACGCCCTGGCTGCCGACCTCCACCGCCGGGGGCTGGACCGGGGCCGCCGCATCGGTCTGTGCGCGGCCAACAGCTGGCGTCATGTGGTCGCCTATCTGGCCATCCTGCGCGCGGGCGCCGTCTGGGTTCCGCTGAACCCCCGCAACGGCCCCGGCCTGAACGCGGACCTCCAGCGCCGCGCCGAGCTGGACATGCTGTTCGTCGATCAGCCCTCGCGGGAGCAGATCGCGCCCTGCGCCCGCCGTCTGGAGCTGGAAAACTGGGTCGACGCGGTCGAGCCCGGCTCGCCACCCGCCATCGACCACGACCCGGACGGCGTCTTCGCTATCAAGTTCACGGGCGGCTCGACCGGCAAGCCCAAGGGCGTGGTGCAGAGCCGGCGCAGCGCCATGGCGGCCCTGCGGTCCATGCAGGCCTATTACGGCTTCACCGCCGACGATGTGAATCTGGCGGTCGCGCCCCTGACCCACGGCTCGTCCCACTATGTGCTGCCGGTGCTGGCGGTGGGCGGGGCCCATGTGCTGATGGCCCAGCCGGACCGGGCGGCCATGCTGGACGAACTGAAGCACCGGGTCACCGTGGCCTTCATGCCGCCGACCCTGATCTATCTGCTGATGGAGGAGGCCGCTTTCGGGCCGGGGGACTTCACGGCCCTGCGCCACCTGACCTGGTCCGCCGCCCCCATGCCGCCTGCCCGCATCGAACAGGCGGTCGCGCGCTTCGGCCCGGTGCTGGGCGCCCTGTTCGGTCAGACCGAGGCGCCCATGACCATCGCCGCCCTGACGCCTGAACAGGTGGCGCGGCCGGAGCTGCGCGGCGCCGCAGGCTATCCCTTCCCCGACACGCCCGTCCGCGTGCTGACCGCCGGGGGCGATGTGGCGGACCAGGGCGAGGGCGAGATCCTGGTGGGCGGCGATCTGGCCGACACCGCCTATCTGGACGATCCAGACGCCACGGACGAGGCCCGCCAGGACGGCTGGCTCAGGACCGGCGATCTGGGACGGCTGGAAGCCGACGGCCTGCTGACCATTCTCGGCCGGTCGCGCGAGATGATCATCTCGGGCGGGTACAACATCTATCCCGCCGAGGTGGAGGCGGCCCTGGGCGCCCATCCGGCGGTGCGCGAGGCCTGCGCCTTCGGCGTGGAGGACCCGGTGTGGGGCGAACGGCTGGAGGCCGCCGTGGCCTACGATCCCGCCCTTGCCGACGAGGCCGCCCTCATCGACCATGTGCGCCGGACCATCGGCCCGGTGCGCACCCCCAAGACGCTGCATCCGCTGGCCGCCCTGCCCCGCAATCCGGTGGGCAAGGTGGTGCGCGGGGATGTGAGAACCCTGATCTACCCGGCGCCTCAATGACCGGGAGACAAAACGAGAGACGGAGGAAAACGCCATGATCGTCGTGCCGCAGGATCGCATACGCGACTACCGCGCAAAGGGCTGGTGGGGTGACGACACCCTGGACGACCTGTTCCGCCGCCATCTGAAGGCTCATCCCGATGCCGAGGCCCTGATCGATCCGTTCAACGCCGCCGACATCATGGGCGGCCAGCCGGAGCGCCTGACCTGGGCCGAGGCGGACGCGTCGGTCGACCGGCTGGCGGCGGTGTTCCATGCCCACGGCCTGAAGAAGGACGACGTGCTGGTCGTCCAGCTGCCCAACATCAATGACCTGAGCCTGACCTATCTGGCGGCGGCGCGGCTGGGGATCATCGTCTCGCCCGCCCCGGTGCAATACCGCGAGAGCGAGTTGGGCTACATCGTCGGCAAGACCGACGCCGTGGCCGCCCTGACCACCGACCGCATCGGCAAGCACGCTCACGGCGACATGCTGATGACCGTGGCCGGCCGCTCGCCCGCCCTGAAGCATGTGTTCGTCATGGGCGAGACCTGCCCCGCCGGCGCCATCGATCTGGAGCCGCTGCTGGACGCGGTGACGCCGAAACAGATGAAGGCCGCCCGCGACGCCATGAAGACGGCGAAGATCAGCGCCGACGACGTCTTCACCATCTGCTGGACCTCCGGCACCGAGGCCCAGCCCAAGGGGGTGCCGCGCAGCCACAACGAGTGGATCATCATGGGCGCGGGGGTGGTGGACGCCGCCGACCTGGGCCATGGCGCGCGCATCCTGAATCCGTTTCCCATGGTCAACATGGCGGGAATCTCCACCGGCTTCGTCAGCTGGCTGCTGACCGGAGGGGTGCTGATCCAGCACCACCCGTTCGACCTGCAGGTGCTGCTGAAGCAGATGCGCGACGAGACCATCGACTACACCGTCGCCCCGCCCGCCGTGCTGAACCTGCTGCTGCAGAACGAGGCCCTGCTGGCGGGCATCGACTTCAAGCGGCTGAAGGCCATCGGCTCCGGCTCGGCGCCCCTGTCGCCGTGGATGGTCAAGACCTTCCACGAGAAATACGGCGTCCAGATCGTCAACTATTTCGGCTCCAACGAGGGCTGTTCGTTCCCCAGCGCCTGGCAGGACGTGCCCGACCCGGCGGAGCGGGCCGTGCTGTTCCCGCGCTTCGGCGAGGGCCTGCGCTGGAAAGCCATGCTGCACGACCGCATCTCCACCCGTCTGGTGGACCCCGAGACCGAGGAGGAGATCCGCGAACCCGGCCGTCCCGGCGAGCTGCGCATGAAGGGGGCGACGGTGTTCTCGGGCTACTGGCGCGCGCCGGAGGTCAATGAGCGGGCGTTCGACGCCGACGGCTGGTTCCGCTCCGGCGACCTGTTCGAGCTGGCGGGCGAGGACAACCGCTTCATCCGCTTCGTGGGCCGGCTGAAGGACATCATCATCCGCGGCGGCATGAACATCTCGTCCGAGGAGATCGAGGGCCACCTGATGGGCCACCCCGCCATCGCCGAGGCCGCCGTTGTGGGCGCGCCCGACGAGCGGCTGGGCGAGCGCCTGTGCGCCTTCGTGGTGTTCCGCCCCGACCAGAGCGCCGACATGGCCGGGATCAACCGCTATCTGACTGAAGAGAAACAGGTGGCCGTCTACAAACAGATCGAGCGGCTGGAGATCATCGACGCCCTGCCGCGCAACCCGGTCGGCAAGGTCCTCAAACGGGATCTGCGCGACCGTCTTGGAGAAACAGCTCAAGCATGAGTTCCGCCTTCCCCCAGTCCATGCGGCTGCCCGTCATCGCCGCGCCCATGTTCCTGGTCTCCGGGCCGGAGCTGGTCATCGCCGCCTGCAAGGCGGGGATCGGCGGCGCGTTCCCGACGCCCAACTGTCGGACGCCCGAGGATCTGGACCGCTGGATGGACCAGATCACAAGCGCGCTTAAGCCCGGCGACGGGCCGTGGATCGCCAATCTGATCACCCACTCCACCAACCCCAGGCTGGCCGACGACCTGGCCATGGTGGCGCGCTACAAGCCGCCCATCGTCATCACCGCCCTGGGGTCGCCCAAGCCGGTGATGGAGACGGTCAAGGGCTACGGCGGCATGGTCTTCGCCGACGTGGTCAACATGAAGCTGGCCCGAAAGGCCGCCGAGGCGGGCGTGGATGGTCTGGCCTGCATCAGCGCGGGGGCGGGCGGGCACACCGGCCACCTGTCGCCCTTCGCCTTCGTCTCGGCGGTGCGCGAGTTCTTCGACGGCTATCTGACCATCGGCGGCGGCATCGCCGACGGCGCGGGGGTGGCGGGCGCCATCGCGGCGGGGGCGGACATGGTCTACATGGGCACCCGGTTCCTGGCCACGCGCGAGAGCCTGGCCCAGGACGCCTACAAGCAGATGGTGGTGGACTGCGACGCCGACGACCTGATCGTCTCGCCCGCCGTCACCGGCACCGACGCCTCCTGGCTCAAGCCCAGCCTCAAGGCCGCGGGCCTCGACCCCGACGCCATGGGCGGCGCCATCCAGCGCGACTATTCCGGCGGCCAGAGCACCAAACGCTGGAAGGACATCTGGGCCGCCGGCCAGGGCGTGGGCCGCATCGAGGCTGTGGAGTCCACCGCCGAGGTGGTGGCGCGGCTGGAGCGCGAATACCGCGCGGCGGCCGACCGCTTCATCCGACTGAACAGCCGGGCGGCGGCGGCGTGAGCGAGCCGTCCCCGTCCCTCGCCTCGCGCTTCCAGCTGGACCCGGCCGCCGACGGGCTCGAGCTGGCGCGGCGCTGGGCCGAGGCGCGTTTCGCGGGGGGCTTCGCCGAGCGGCTGCGCGCCTGGCCGGTCCAGGTGGAGCGGGGCCGCATGGTGATCCGCTGCGATCTGGATCCCGGTCACGCCAATTTCGTCGGACTGGTCCACGGCGGGGTGACGGCGGCGCTGGTGGACATCGCCGGGGGCGGGGTGGCCATGACCCTGCTGAAGCCGGGGGAGCACCTGCTGTCGACTGATCTAAGTCTGCGCTTCCTGAACGCGGCTCCCATCGAGGCGGATCATCTGATCGCCGAGGCGCGCGCCGCCTATGCCGACCCGCGCAAGGTGGTGACCGAGGTGACGGTGTCCTTGCCCGACGGCCGCGCGGTGGCCCACGGCACCGCCGCCGTCTCGATCCGAAGGCGCGAGAACTAGACGCCGATCACAAGGCTGACGGTGGTGGTGGTCGACCCGCCGATGTTCAGGGTCTGGACGGTGCTGGCGCCCTCAACCTGATAGGCCCCCGCCGTCCCCGTCGTCTGCTTGAACGCGTCCAGGGCCATGCGCACGCCCGTCGCGCCCACCGGGTGGCCGCAGCCTATCAGGCCGCCGGAGGGGTTGATGGGCAGCCGCCCGCCGATCTCGATATCCCCCGCCTCAATGGCCTTCCACGCCTCGCCCGGCGCGGTCAGGCCCAGATGGTCGATGGCCATGTATTCGGTCATGGAGAAACAGTCGTGGGTCTCCACCGCATCGATGGAGTCCAATGACATTCCGGCCCGTGCGCGGGCCTCGTCGATGGCGCGCTTCACCTGCGGGAAGACGTAAGCCTCATCGGCGCTGGCGGCGATCTTGCGGGCGTAGCTGATGGGCGCGTTGCGATGGCCCCAGCCCTTGATGCGCGGCAGGGACTCCAGCGCGATCCCGCGGCGGCGTGCGTAGTCCGCCGCCCGCTCGGCCGAGGCCAGAACCACCATGGCGCCGCCGTCGGTCACCTGACCGCAGTCAGTCTTGCGCACCCGCCCCTCGATCACCGGATTGGCCTCGTCGTCATTGGCGAAGGCCGCGTCGGGGAAGACATACTCCCGGGTCTGGGCGTTGGGATTCAGCCGGGCGTTGGCGAAATTGATCTGGGCGATGCGTCGCAGGTGCGCCTCGTTGATGCCGTAGCGGCGGTCGTATTCCTCGGTCAGGTCAGAAAAGGCGCGCGGCCAGACATAGCGCGCATCCTGATACTCGTGGCCCGCCCAGGCCGCGGCACCCAGATGCTCGGCCGCCGTCTGGCCCGGAACATTGCGCATCAGCTCCAGCCCCAGCACGGCGGCGGTTCCGTAGCGGCCGGACTCGATGTCCGCCATGGCCGCCAGGATGGCCAGCGAGCCCGAGGCGCAGGCCCCCTCGTGGCGCGAGGCCGGCATGCCGTCGAACCGCTGGTCTGACAGGGCGAAGAAGCCGCCCAGCATGCCTTGGCCCGCGAACAGGTCGCCGACGAAATTGCCCACATGGCCCACGTCGATGTCGCCGGGCTCCAGTTCCGTCGCCTCCAGCCCGCCGGTCAGGGTTTCGGCGAACCCGTCGGCGATCTCCATGCCCTCGCGGACCCAGTTGCGCTTGAAGTCCGACTGCCAGCCGCCGAGAATATAGACCATCGGATCAATCTCCTTTCGCAACGACGATGACGCCCGCATCGGGCTGGTCGGCGTAGAGGCGCGCCACGTCCTGGCTGCGGTTGTCGATCACCCCGCGCCGGTTGATGCTGCCCTTGTCCGACACCTCGTGGGCGTTGGGGTTCGGCGGCGCGGTCAGGATCACGGCCCGCTCGATGCGCATGGAGGCCATGGGGTGTGCCGCATTGTGCGCCGCCAGCCGCTCGCGCACAGCCTCGCCCAGCCGCCCGGAGGTGATCGCCTCGCCGATCTCCAGCCCCAGCTCGCGTTTGACGCCCTCCACCGAGGGCCAGGCGAGAATGCCCAGATACGGCCGGTTCTCATCGCACAGCACCAGTTCGGTGATCAGCGGCGACAGGGCGGTCAGCACCGCTTCGCGCGCGGGGCCGCCATAGACCCAGGTCCCGGTGGACAGCTTGAACTCTTCCGCCAGCCGCCCGGCGAAGGCCAGGCCGCCGCTCACCTCGCCCGGGGTGATGAAGGTGGCCAGATCGCCCATGCAGTAGAAGCCCTCGTCGTCGAAAGCCTGGGCGCTGCGCTCCGGGTCGTCCAGATAGCCGCGGGTGACGTTGGGGCCCTTGACCCGAACCTCCCAGCGGCTGTCGTCGTGCGGCACCAGCTTGAGGGTCACCCCCGGCAGGGGCAGGCCCAGCCCGACCTTGTCGGTATAGGCATAGCCCGCCAGGAACCCGGCCGTGGTCTCGGTGGAGCCATAGGCCGAGGTCATCATGATGCGCTTGCCGGTCTCCGCGACCGCCATCTTCTGGATGCGGTCGTAGACGGGCTGGGCCAGGGCCGCCCCGCCGAACAGCATCAGACGCAGCTCCGAGAAGAAGGTGCGGCGCAGATCAGCATCCGCCTCCAGCGCGTCGGCCAGCAGGGCGAACCCCAGCGGCACATTGGCGTAATACTCGACCGGGATTTCCTTGAGATTCCGCAGGGAGATGTCCAGCAGGCCCGGCAACGGCTTGCCGTCGTCCACATAGAACACGCCGCCCGCCAGCAGGGTCGCGCGCAGGACGCTGGCCCCGGCGGTATGGTGCCACGGCAGCCAGTTCAGGATGCGGCCGTCCCAGCGCAGGCTCTCGCCCGTCGCCTGCACGCCCTGGGCCGTATTGGCGGCCAGATTGGCGTAGGATACCGCCACCACCTTGGGCAGGCCGGTGGAGCCGGAGGTCAGCAGATAGTTGGCGTGGTCGTCGGGCTTGAGCGCCGCGAGACTGGCTTCGACCGCCGGGGTCGCGGGCGTGGCGAAGACCTCGGCCAGATCCGCCACATGGGGCGCGTCCACCACCTCGGGGGTCGCGGTGACCACCGTCACGCCGTCGAGATCCAGCGACGCCAGGGCAGCGGCGACGGGCCGGGCGTCCTCGATGACCAGAACGGCGGGCCGGATGCGGTCCATCACATGGCGCAGCCGTCCCAGATCGCCGCCCAGCATGGCGTACAGCAAGCTCACCGGAGCGGCCGGGGCCCCTGCCGCCATGGCCCCCAGCGCCGCCGCCGCGAAACCGGGCGAGTTGGCGCCCATGATCATCACCGCGGCGCCGGACGGCAGCTTGCGATCCAGCAGCCACTGGGCGAAGCCATCGATCTGGTCGGCCAGTTCGCCATAGGTGGTGAAACGCCAATCCCCCGTCCCGCCTTCGCGCCGCGCCATGGCGGGCGCCTCCGGACGCGACCGCGCCGTTGCGAGGATGGCGCGCGGCACGTTCCAGTCGTGCTCGGCCAAAGGAATGCGGGAGCGCACCAGCAGCGCGCCGTCCGGACGCCCGGTCACCTCAAGGTCCACCGCCATGAGCCCCGCATCGCGGAAGGGCGGGGCGTCCGTCGTCGGGGACTGGGCAGCCTGCGCGGTCATGGACGTTTCCCTGCTTCTCTTTGGTCTGCTTATGCAACCAAGCTAACACAGGGGCGCGGGGGCGCAACAATCTGTCGCGCCGGAGCGGGCGGCTATCCTCACCCCATTACTTGCGTAAGCAGACCATCGAGTCCTATGGTCCTCGCACGTCGCGTTCGCGCCCGAGGAGCCGCACCATGTCAGTCCATCAACTGCCGCCGATCAAATCGTCGCTAAAGCCGTCCAACCACCCCTATCTGACCGGGGCCTGGACGCCGATCCTCACCGAGGTGGACGCCACGGATCTGACGGTGCTGGAAGGCCGCATCCCGGACGACATCGACGGCGTCTATGTGCGCAACACCGAGAACCAGATTCACCAGCCGCTGGGCCGCTATCACCCCTTCGACGGGGACGGCATGGTCCACACCATCAGCTTTCGCGGCGGCAAGGCGGACTATCGCAACCGCTTCGTGCGCACTCGCTGCTTCCAGGCCGAACAGGAGGCGGAAGGGTCGCTGTGGGGCGGGCTGATGGACCCGCCGGGCACATCCGTGCGTCCGGGGTTCGGGGCCCACGGCGGCATCAAGGATTCCTCCAGCACCGACGTGGTGGTTCACGCCGGACAGATCCTGTCCACCTTCTACCAGTGCGGCGAGGCCTATCGCCTCGATCCGGAGACCCTGGAGCAGTCCGGCGTGGCGCCATGGGGTCCGCTGGACGGGGTCTCGGCCCATCCCAAGGTGGACGAGGCCACCGGCGAGATGCTGTTCTTCAACTACGGCGTCCATGCGCCCTACATGCACTACGGGGTTGTGGACCGGACCGGGACGCTGGTCCACTACGTGCCCATCGATCTGCCCGGGCCGCGCCTGCCCCACGACATGGCGTTCACCACCAACTATTCGATCCTCAACGACTTCCCGCTGTTCTGGGATCAGGATCTCCTGAAGAAGGGCGTCCACGCCTCGCGCATGCACGACGGGCTGAAGTCGCGCTTCGGCATCATTCCCCGGTATGGCCGGCCGGAGGACATCCGCTGGTTCGAGGCCGACCCCACCTATGTGCTGCACTTCCTGAACGCCTGGGAGGACGGCGACGAGATCGTTCTGGACGGCTACTTTCAGGAGAACCCTTGCCCCGAGCCGCTGGAGGGCTACCCCCCGGGCATGAGCCACATGATGGCGTTCCTGGATGAGCACAGCTTCCGTCCCCGGCTGCACCGCTGGCGCTTCAACCTGAAGACCGGCGAAACCCGCGAGCATCACATGGATGACCGGCTGCTGGAGTTCGGCACGTTCAACCAGCGCCATGCCGGCGTGCCCTACCGCTACGCCTACAGCACCACCACAAAGCCCGGCTGGTTCTTGTTCACCGGCTTCGTCAAGCATGACCTCGAGACCGGCCAGTCATGGGCGGTCAACCTGCCCGAAGGCGTCTACGCCAGCGAGTCGCCCTTCGTCCCGCGCATCGACGCGAAGGACGAGGACGACGGCTATCTGGTCAGCTTCCTGATCGACGAAAACACCCAGACGTCGGAGTGCGTGCTGATCGACTGCAAGGACTTCGAGGCCGGGCCGGTGGTCCGCATCGCCCTGCCACACAAGATCTCCAGCGGCACCCACTCGGTCTGGGCCGATCGCCGCTTCATCGAAAACGGCGTTCTGCCGCGATCCTGAGGCGGGAGCTTCAGCATCCCGGAATATTTCTCGCCAGGAGCGGGTCCTTTCCGCCGGCATATTTTGTATGAGTTATGTCTGGCCGGACAATGGAGCCCCCATGCCTCTCAGACTCGTGCAGCTGGACGACGCCGCAGGCGATCGTCTGCTGGCCGCCATGACCGACGACGGCCGGGCCCGCCGGGTCAACGGCCATGACACCACCTATGATCTGGCCCGGGCGGCCATCGCGGCCGGTTCCAGCCTGGGCGAGGCGGTCGAGGCCGCCGGCTTGGGCGAGGCCGTGGACGTGCGCGACGCCCTGGCCGAGGGCCGGGTCCGCGCCCCCATCGACCACCCCGACCCGGCCCACCTGCTGGTCACCGGAACCGGCCTGACCCACCTGGGCTCCGCCGAAGGCCGCGACAAGATGCACCGCGACCTGAAGGATGCGGCGACCCTGACCGACTCCATGAAGATGTTCAGGCTGGGCCTGGAGGGCGGCAAGCCGGAGCCCGGCCAGATCGGCGTCCAGCCGGAATGGTTTTACAAGGGGGACGGCGGCGTCATCGCCGCGCCCGGCGCGCCCCTGACCTCCCCATCCTTCGCCCTGGACGGCGGCGAGGAGCCGGAGCTGGCCGGCATCTATGTCATCGGCCCGGACGGAACGCCCTTCCGGCTCGGCTTCGCCCTGGGCAATGAGTTCTCGGACCATGTCACCGAGCGCCGGAACTACCTCTACCTGGCCCATTCCAAGCTGCGCGCCTGCTCGCTGGGGGCCGAGATTCTGCTGGGCGAGCCGCCTGCCGATGTGCGCGGGACGGTGCGCATCCATCGCGGGAACGCGGTGCTGTGGGAGAAGCCGTTCCTCAGCGGCGAGGCCAACATGTGCCACAGCCTGGCGAACCTGGAGCATCACCACTTCAAATACGCCCAGTTCCGGCGGCCGGGCGATGTGCACGTCCACTTCATGGGCACGGCCACCCTGTCGTTCAGCGACGGAATCGAGACCCGGCCGGGCGATGTGTTCGAGGTCGAGGCCGCCCCGTTCCTGACGCCCGTGCGCAATCCGCTGGCCATCGAGGCGCCCGCGTCCGTGACGGTGCGTTCGCTGTGAGCGCCGATCCCATCCGGCTGGGTCTCGTGGGCGTCGGCGTCATCGCCCGCAGCCAGCATCTGCCCGCCATCGCCGCCAGCCCGCGTTTCGACCTGATCGGCGCCGCCGACCGCAAAGGCGATCTCGACGGCGTCCCGACCCGGACCAGCCTGGCGGACCTGCTGGACGTCGTGCCCGACATCCAGGCCGTGTCCCTGTGCACGCCCCCCGCGCCCCGCTTCACCGACGCCCGGCTGGCCCTGTCGGCCGGGCGGCACCTGATGCTCGAGAAGCCGCCCGGCGCCACCCTGGCCGAGGTGCGCGCCCTGGCGGAGCAGGCGGAAAAGGCGGGCCTGACCCTGTTCGCCACCTGGCATTCGCGCCACGCCGCCGGGGTCGAGCCGGCCCGCGCGTGGCTGGCCGACAAGACCATCCGGCGCGTCCACATCGAATGGCGCGAGGACGTCCGGGTCTGGCATCCGGGACAGGACTGGATCTTCGCGCCCGGCGGCCTGGGCGTGTTCGATCCCGGCATCAACGCTCTGTCCATCGTCACCTGCATCCTGCCCGTCGCCTTCCTGCTCAGAGCCGCGCGGCTGCATTTCCCCGAGAACCGCCAGACCCCCATCCTTGCGGACCTGGCCTTCGAGACCGTGGACGGAGCGCCGGTGACGGCCGTGTTCGACTTCCTGCAGACCGGCGACCAGACCTGGTCCATCCGGGTCGAGACCGACGGCGGGGTCCTGACCCTGACCAACGGCGGCGCGGACCTGTTCATCGACGGCGAACAGCAGTCCGGCCCCGCCCACCACGTCGTGCTGGGGGGCGAATATGCGGCCCTCTATGACCGCTTCGCCGACCTGATCGCGGCCGGGCGCAGTGATGTGGACTTGACGCCGCTCAGCCACGTGGCGGACGCCTTCATGCTGGGCGAGCGGGTCGCCGCGCCGGCCTTTCATTTCTGAGGCGCCCACACGGCGTATCCATTTACCGCGAGTGGGAGGCTTGCGGGAAATGTCTGAGTATTCGATGGTGCGCTCCTGACGAACGACCGGCTCAGTCGGCGCTAAGGAGAGAACGCCATGAAGTCCCTGCTCAAACTGGGCGTCGCCGCCCTCGCCTGCGCCGTCATCGCCGGATGCGGTCAGGGCCAGGACAGCGACCAGCTGGTGGTCGGCTTCTCCCAGATCGGATCGGAGTCCGGCTGGCGCGCGGCTGAGACCCGCGTGGCCCGCGAGCAGGCCGAGGCGCGCGGCATCGACCTGCGCGTGTCCGACGCCCAGCAGCGTCAGGAGAACCAGATCCGCGCCATCCGCACCTTCATCGCCCAGGGCGTGGACGCCATCCTGCTGGCCCCGGTGGTGGAGACCGGCTGGGACGCCGTCCTGGCCGAGGCGCGTGAGGCCAACATCCCCGTGGTCCTGCTGGACCGCCGCATCGAGACAGCGGACGAGGATCTCTATCTGGCCGCCGTCGCCTCTGACGCCGTCGAGGAGGGCCGTGTCGCGGCCCGCTGGCTGGCGGAAGAAGTGGGCGACCGTCAGTGCGGCGTCATCGAGCTTCAGGGCACCGTGGGCGCCAGCGTGGCCAATGACCGACGCGAAGGTTTCGCCGAGATCGTCGCCGGGAACCCCAACCTGACCATCGTGCGCAGCCAGTCCGGCGATTTCACCCGCTCCCGCGCCAAGGAGGTGATGGAGAGCCTGATCCGTTCGGTGGGCGGCCCGAACATCTGCGCGGTCTACGCTCACAACGACGACATGATGATCGGCGCCATCCAGGCCATGACCGAGGCGGGCCTGAACCCCGGCGAGGACATCCTGACCGTCTCCATCGACGGCGTGCCCGACATCTTCCGCGCCATGGCCGAGGGTCAGGCCAACGCCACGGTCGAGCTGACCCCGAACATGGCGGGCCCCGCCTTTGACCTGCTGGAGGCTTATCTGGACGACGGAACCGCCCCCGAGAAGTGGGTGCGCACGGACTCGCCGCTCTATCTGGCGGACACGGCCGAGGCTGAGTACGCACAGCGCCGCGACCGGTACTGATCCATGGCGCACGCCACCGACGCCCCGGCCCTGCTGCAGGCGCGGGGCGTGGACAAGATCTTCCCCGGCGTCCGCGCCTTGGACGGCGTGGACTTCGCCCTTCGGCCCGGCGAGATCCACGCCCTGCTGGGCGAGAACGGCGCGGGCAAATCGACCCTGATCAAGGTCATCACCGGGGTCCTGCGCCGTGACGGGGGCGACCTGTTCCTGAACGGCCGCGAGATCGATCCCCACGCCCCGGCCGAAAGCGAGCGGCTGGGGATCGCGGCCGTGCATCAGGAAGCGCCCGCGCCGGTCAACCTCAGCGTGGCTGAGAACATCTTCTTCGGGCGCCAGCCGACCCGCTTCGGTCTTGTGCGGCGCGGAGAGATGAACCGGCAGGCCGCCGAGTTGCTGAAGCCCTTCGGCCTGGACATCGACGTGTCGCGACCCCTGTCGGCCTTCTCCCTGGCCGTGCGCCAGCTGACCGCCATTGCCCGCGCTGTAGATCTTGGGGCGAAGGTGCTTATCCTCGACGAGCCCACGGCCAGTCTGGACAAGGCCGAGGTGCAGGCTCTGTTCCGCGTCATGCGCGGTCTGGCGGAACAGGGCGTCGGCATCATCTTCATCACCCACTTTCTGGATCAGGTGTTCGAGGTCGCCGACCGGCTCACCGTCCTGCGGAACGGCGCCATGGTGGGCGAGCGGGACATCGCCGGGCTGGAGCGCCGCGAACTGGTGGAGCTGCTGTTGGGCCGGGCCTTCGATGACGCGCGCCGAACCGCGCCGCCGCCAGACCCGGAGGCCCCGGTGGTCGCCCGCGCGAACGGGCTGGGCCTGAAAGGCGTGGTCGAGCCGTTCGATCTGGAGTTCCGCGCCGGTCAGGTGGTGGGCGCCGCCGGCCTTCTGGGATCGGGCCGCACCGAGACCGCGCTGCTGATGTTCGGCGCCCTGACGGCGGACGCGGGCGCGCTGGAGATCGACGGCGAGGCGGTGCGGATGAGCACCCCGCGTCAGGCCCTCGCGCGGCGATTCGCCATGCTGCCCGAGAACCGCAAGTCCGACGGCATCGTCGGCGCCCTCAGCGTGCGCGAGAACATGATCCTGGCGCTTCAGGCCCGTCAGGGTTGGCTGAAACCCATCCCGCGCGCGCGCCAGAACGAGATCGCCGACCGCTTCATCCGCCTGCTCGACATCCGCACGCCGGATGCGGAGAAGCCCATCGAGCAGCTGTCGGGGGGCAACCAGCAGAAGGCCCTGATCGCCCGCTGGCTGGCCACCGAGCCCGTCCTGTTCCTGCTGGATGAGCCCACCCAAGGCGTCGACATCGGCGCCCACGCCGAAATCCTCAAGCTGGTGGACGAGATGCGGGCCAACGGCATGGCCGTCTATCTGATCTCCTCCGAGATCGAGGAGCTCACCGCCCTGTCCCAGACCGTCTCGGTCATGCGCGACCGGCGTCAGGTCCGGGTCCTGTCCCACGACCAGATCGATCCTGACCGCATCCTCGGCGCCATCGCGGACACGGACGCCGCATGAGCGCCTTCAAGGACACCACCCGCTGGCTGATGACCGCCCGGCCGCAACTGGCGGCCCTGGCGCTGGTGCTGGGCCTGAACATGGTCATCGCGCCCGGTTTTCTGGAGCTGACCTGGTCCGATGGGCGGCTGTACGGCAGCCCGATCAATCTGCTGAACCGCGCCGCGCCGGTGGCCCTGCTGGCGCTGGGCATGAGCATGGTCATCGCCACCCGGGGCATCGACCTGTCGGTGGGCGCGGTCATGGCCATTGCGGGCGCGGTGGCGGCCGTGCTGGTCAACAGCGGGGCGCCGTGGCCAGTCGCCGTCGCCGCGGCCCTGGGCGCGGGGCTGGCCTGCGGCCTGTGGAACGGCGTGCTGGTGGCGGTCATCGGCATCCAGCCCATCGTGGCCACCCTGATCCTGATGGTGGCGGGGCGCGGCGTCGCCCAGCTGATCACCGACGGTCGCATCCTGACCTTCAACGATCCGGGACTGGCGGCCATCGGCGGGGGCGCCTGGCTGGGCCTGCCCATTCCCGTCTGGATCACCTTGGCCGCCGCCATGGCTCTCATCGTCCTGACCCGCCGCACGGCGCTGGGCCTGTTCATCGAGGCCATCGGCGTCAATCCCGCCGCCAGCCGCCTGTCGGGCGTCAACAGCCGCATGGTGCTGATCTGCGTCTATATGGTGTCGGGCCTGATGGCCGCCCTGGCCGGGCTGATCGTGGCCGGCGACATTCGCGGGGCCGACGCCAACAACGCCGGCCTCTGGCTGGAGCTGGACGCCATTCTGGCGGCGGTGATCGGCGGCGCGTCCCTGTACGGCGGGCGTCTGGGGCTGTCGCTGGCCCTGCTGGGCGTATGGACCCTGCAGGGCCTGAAGCTGGCGATCCTGCGCTCGGGCCTGCCGGCGGAATACAATCTGATCGTCATGGCGCTGCTGATCGCCGTCATCCTGGCGCTGCAGTCGCCGGCGGGCGGGCGCGCGTGGCGCCGCCTGACCCCTTCTCGCCGGGAGATCGCCCCATGATCGGTCTTCGCGCCCCGACGATGGTGACCATCGGCCTGTTCGTGCTGATGTACGCCGTCTTCGCCCTGCAGTTTCCCTACATGGCCACCCCGCGCGTGGCCGGCAACCTGCTGACCGACAGCGCGTATCTGGGCATCCTGGCCGTGGGTATGACCATGGTGATCGTGGCCGGCGGGATCGACCTGTCGGTGGGCGCGGTGATGGCGTTCTCCTCCCTGCTGATCGCCATCGCCATCGGCAACTGGGGCCTGCACCCGCTGGCCGCCTTCGCCGTTGCCCTGACCCTCGGCGCAGGCTTCGGCGCCCTGGTCGGCGCGGCCATCCACTATCTGGAGGCGCCGCCCTTCATCGTCACCCTGACCGCCATGTTCCTGGCGCGGGGCGCGGCGCTGGTGCTGTCGCAGGACTCCGTGCCGGTGCAGCATCCGCTCTATGCGCAGATGGCCTCATGGAGCGTGCCGCTGCCGGGCGGCGGCGGCCTGACCCTGATCGCCGTGATCATGATCGCCGCCTTCGTGCTAGGGGGCCTGATCCTGCACCGCACCCGCTTCGGATCCCAGGTCTACGCCGTCGGCGGCGACGCGCGCGCCGCCCTGCTGATGGGTGCCCCGGTGGGCCGGGTCACCATATTGATCTACGCCTTCTCCGGCTTCATGGCCGCCTTGGCGGGCGTGGTGTTCTCCATCTACACGGGGGCCGGCTACGCCCTGTCCGGGGTCGGCGTGGAGCTTGAGGCCATCGCCGCGGTGGTCATCGGCGGGGCCCTTCTGACCGGCGGCTCGGGCGGCATGATCGGCTCGTTCTTCGGGGTGATGATCCAGGGGCTGATCCTGACCTACATCACCTTCGAGGGCTCGCTGACCAGCTGGTGGGCGAAGATCGTCATCGGCCTGATGATCCTGCTGTTCCTGGTGCTGCGCGCCGCCGGCGACAGCCGCTGGCTGAACCGGCTGCGCGCGCTATCGTCCGGCGCAAGGAGATGACCATGCCCACTGCGGACAGGACCCGGTTCGGCGTCACCCCGGACGGCGAGGTCGTCGAGCGCGTCACCCTGCGCAACGCCGGCGGCATGCAGGTGGACGTCATCACCCTGGGCGCGTCCCTGCAGGGGGTTCAGGTTCCGGACCGCGAGGGCCGCCTCGGCCATGTGCTGTTGGGCCACGACACGCTGGAGCCCTATCTGCGCCAGCCCCACTTCATGGGCGCCTGCGTCGGGCGTTACGCCAATCGCATCGGCGGCGCCGCCTTCACCCTCGACGGCCGCCGCTTCCGCATCACCGCCAATGAAGGCTCCAACGCCCTGCACGGCGGGGTCCGGGGGCTGGACAAGGTGGTCTGGCGCATCGAGTCGGCTGACCCGCATCAGGTGGTGCTGCGCCACGTCAGCCCCGACGGCGATCAGGGCTTTCCCGGCGAGCTCACCATCACCGCCACCTACCGGCTGGCCCCCGAGGCCGACCAGCTGGACCTGATCCTTGAAGCGGTCACCGATGCACCCACCGTGGTGTCGCTGGCGCCCCACGGCTATTTCAACCTGGCCGGGGCGGACGGCGGGCGCGACGTGATGGATCACCATCTGACTCTCGCCGCCTCGGCTTATACGCCCGTGGATGAGGGCCTGATTCCCACGGGCGAAATCCGCCCCGTGGACGACACACCCTTCGACTTCCGAACCGCGCGACGCATCGGCGACCGGGTCCGGGACGCGCACGACGCCCAGATCCGCATCGGCCGCGGCTATGACCACAATTTCGTCCGCGACGAGGGGCGGACCGACACGCCGACCTTCGCCGCGCGGGTGACCGATCCAGCCTCCGGCCGCGCGATGGAGCTGCTGACCACCGAGCCGGGGCTGCAGTTTTACTCCGGCAATTTCCTGACCGGCGAGTTGATCGGCCGCAACGGCGTCGCCTATGGCCAGGGCCAGGGCCTGTGTCTCGAACCCCAGAATTTCCCGGACGCGCCGAACCAGCCGGGTTTCCCCTCGGCGCGGCTCGATCCGGGCCAGCGCTATCGCCACCACACGATCTGGCGGTTCTCCGTGATCCCGTGACGCCGGCGCGCGATGGCCCCGGTCAGGACGCGGCGGCGAGGTCTCTGGCCACGGCCTCGGCGCGCGGCCCCAGGATCAGGTGCGCCCCGACCGTCGTCACCGCCACCCCCCGCGCGCCCAAGGCCTTGAGCGCGGCGACGTCGAGTCCGGACACGGCCTTCAGGCGCAGCAGCACCCGGCCGTCACGTCGCTCGACCGACAGGACATTGCTCCGTCCGCCCAAGGCCGCCAGCCAGTCGTCGGCGTTCCCGGCGCCCGCAACGGGCGCAGCGGTCAGAGCCGCGCGGATCTCATCCGCCACCTGATCAGCGATGGGGCCCAGCACCACCTGCAGCGCCCGGTCCGAGGGCCTCACCAGCCCGCGCGCGCCAAGCGCCTTCAGCCCGGCCTCATCCACCGCGCTTTGGTCGTTCAGAATCAGCCGCAAGCGGGTGGTGCAGGCGTCCACGCTCTCCACATTGGCCGCCCCGCCCAGCGCCGCCAGATAGGCCGCGCCGCGTCCGCCGGACGTGGTGGTCTGCACGGCGCCGGACGCCGCCATCGGTTCGTCCTCGCGCCCCGGCGTCTTCAGGTCCATCCAGCGGATCACCAGCCGGAACAGGCCGTAGTAGAGCGCGAAATAGACCAGCCCCACCGGGATCAGCATCAGCGGCCGCGTGGACTGGTTGAAGTTCAGCACATAGTCGAACAGCCCCGCCGAAAAGCCGAAGCCCAGCTTCACGTCCAGCAGGCTCATGATCACCATGGCCGCGCCGGTCAGCACCGTGTGCACGGCGTACAGCACCGGGGCCAGGAACATGAAAGTGAACTCGATGGGCTCGGTCACCCCGGTCAGGAACGCCGTCAGGGCCAGCGACATGAGCATGCCGCCCACGGCCTTTTTCCGCTCCGGTTTCGCGGCGTGATACATGGCCAGGCACGCGGCAGGCAGGCCGAACATCATCACCGGGAAGAAGCCGGACATGAACGCGCCCGCCTCGGGGTCTCCGGCGAAGAACCGGCGCAGGTCGCCGGTGACGCCCTGATAGTCCCCGATCACGAACCAGGCGATGTTGTTGAGGATGTGGTGCAGGCCGGTGACGATCAGCAGCCGGTTCAGCACCCCGTACAGGAACAGCCCCACCTCGCCCGAGCCGACGATGGCGCGGCTGAAGCCGTCCATGGCCCCGCTGATGCCGGAAAAGCCGAAGCCGATGATGGCCGCCAGCGCCAGTCCCGCCACGCCGCTGACGATGGGCACGAAGCGCCGCCCGGCGAAGAAGGCCAGATACTCTGGCAGCTTCAAGGTCGAGAACCGGTTGTAGAAATCGCCCGCGATCAGGCCGGAGATGATGCCGATGGGCACGCTGAGCCGCGCCAGCGCCCCGTCCCGCCACGCCGCCTCGGCCAGGGCGACGGCGGTTTCGGGCAGGCCCGCCACAACTTCCGGCGGCACGACCAGCAGGGCCTTGGCCCCCTCGGTGGCGATCAGGAAACAGACCACGCCCGCCAGTCCCGCCGCACCGTTGCCGTCGCGGGCGAAGCCCACCGCCACGCCGATGGCGAACAGCAGGCCCAGGTTCGAGAACACCGCGTCCCCCGCCGCAGACATGAAGGCGATGTCCAGCAGGTCCGGCTGGCCCAGCCTGAGCAGCAGGGCGGCGGCGGGCAGCACCGCGATGGGCAGCATCAGGGCGCGGCCCAGAGGCTGCAGGCGTTCGAGCAGGGCCTTCATCGGTCGGCTCCCCTTCGGAAATCATCGGCAAGGGCGCGCACCTCGTCCACCGACGCGCACGCCAGCGCCCGCGTCGCCAGATCGCGGCAGACATCCATGGTCAGGCCGCGCAGCAGCGCCTTCAGGTCCGGCAGCACGGCGGGCGCCGCCGACAGTTCGGTGACGCCCAGCCCCACGAGGATCGGCGCGGCGGCCATGTCGCCCGCCAGTCCGCCGCACACCCCGACCCAGCGCCCCTTCGCCTGACCCGCCTCGCAGGTCTGGCGGATCAGGCGCAGGACGGCGGGGTGCAGCCCGTCGATGTCGGCGGCCACCGCCGGATTGCCCCGGTCGCGGGCCAGCACATATTGCGTCAGGTCATTGGTGCCGATGGACAGGAAGTCGGCCTGTTCGGCGATCAGGTCGGCCGTGACGGCGGCGGCGGGCGTCTCGATCATCACGCCCAGCTGCACCGGCGTGGCCACGCCCATGTCGCGCCGCGCCTCCTCCAGCATGCGGCGCACGGCGGCCAGTTCGTCGGGGCTGGCGACCATGGGGACCATGATCTTGCACTGGCCGGCGGGCGCGACGCGCAGGATGGCGCGCAGCTGGGTCATCAACATCTGCGGCCGCCACAGGCCCACCCGCACCCCGCGCAGGCCCAGCGCCGGGTTCTCCTCATGGGGAATGGGCAGATAGGGCATGGGCTTGTCGCCGCCCGCGTCCAGGGTCCGCACAATCAGCGGCCGTCCGCCCAGCCCGTCGGCGATGGCCTGATACTGGGCCGCCTGTTCGTCCTCGTCCGGCGCCGTGTCCCGTTCGAGGAACAGGAACTCGGTGCGCAGCAGCCCGCAGCCTTCCGCGCCGTTGGCCACCGCCCGTTCGGCCTCGCCCACAGCGCCCAGATTGGCGAACACCTCGATGCGGGTTCCGTCCAGCAGGCGGCAGTCCTCGCCCGCGTTCTCAAGAGCGGCGGCGTGGCGCTGGTGGCGCCGGGCCAGCTCGGTCTGCGCGGCCCCCAGCGCCGCCGCGTCGGGCGACACCCGCAGGGTCCCGGCGTCGGCGTCCAGGATCAGGGCGGCCCCGTCCATCACATCCATCAGCGCGTCGCCCACCGCCACCAGACACGGCAGGCCCATGGACGCGGCCAGGATGGCCACGTGGGACGTGGGCCCGCCCCGCGCGATGCACAGCCCGCCGATCCGCGACGGGTCCAGCGCCATGACCTGCGACGGGGCCAGCTCTTCGGCGATGACCACGGCGCCCTGCGGCACATCGGGGCCGCCCTCGCCTTCGCCGGTCAGCACCGCCAGCACCTGACGCTCCAGATCCTTCAGGTCGTCCACCCGCTCGGCCATGCGCCGGTCGCCCAGGGCGTTCAGGGCCTGCACGAAACCGTCGATGGCGGTTCGCCAGGCATGTCCCGCGCTGCGCCCTTCGTTGATGCCGCGCTGTGCCGAGGCCAGCAGTTCCGGATCGTCCAGAAAGGCCAGATGGGCGCCGGCGATGGCGCCGCGCGTGGCGTCGCCGCCGGTCAGGGCCTGCAGCCGCTCGCGCACCGTCTCCAGCGCCCCGTTTAAAGCATCGTGCTCGGCGCTCGCGCCGCGCCCGTCGACGGAAACCTCGATCTCGGTGCGGATCAGCCGCGCGGCCTGGCCGATGGCCACGCCCGGCGCCGCCGTCACCCCGCGCAGCACTCCGGTGTGCAGCGCCCGCCGGGGCCTTGGGACCGGCTCCGGCGTGACCTTCGCGGCGGGCGCCGCCCCCGCCTCGCCCATGCCGCCCTCGATCAGTTCGGCGAGGGCCTCGACCGCCCGCGCCGCGTCCGGCCCGCTGGCCGACAGGGTGATGGCGTCCCCGTGCCGGATGGCCAGGGCCATGACGCCCACCGGGCTCCTCGCGCTGGAACGGCGGTTGAAGGCCGCCACCGTCACCTCGGCGTCGAACCCCTTGGCCAGGGCCGCGATGCGCGCGGCCGGGCGGGCGTGGATGCCGTGGGCCAGCGGCGTCACCACCTTGCGTTCAGCCTCGACACCCGCAGCCTCAACAACCGGCCCCGTCCTGCCCGACGCCCGCAGTGTCATCAGCGGATCGCCCGCCTGGACCTCGCGGTCGGTGACCCGGTTCGCCACCTCGAAGGCCTCGCCGTTGGTGATGATGATGGGTGTGATCAGGCTCTTCGCCTGCCCCCCGATCAGGTCCAGATCGAACTCGATCAGCGGGTCGCCCGCCTTCACCGCCTGCCCCTCGATGACGCGGGCGGTGAAGCCCTCGCCCTTCAGGGCCACGGTCTCCAGCCCGATGTGCATCAGTACCTCGACTCCGCTCTCGCCACGGAGCGTCACCGCGTGGAGCGCAGGCGCCAGGATCGTCACCACTCCGTCGCAGGGCGCGCGCAACACGCCCTCGATGGGGTCCACCGCCACCCCGTCCCCCATCATCCGCTCGGCGAAGACCGGGTCCGGCGCCTCGGAGAGCGGCGCGGCCCAGCCGGCCATGGGCGCGACGAGGACGATGTCGGTCATGGGCGCTCCCGGCTGCCGAGGGTGATGCGCTCGACCGCCCAGATCGGGTCGACCGAGTCCCGCGTGAACCGCAGGCACAGGTCATGGCGGCCGTCCTGCGGCGCGATCTCGCCGGTCAGGACAGTGATGCCGTCATTGTCCACGGCGGGCGTCAGCGACAGGGCGCCGATGAGCGGCCCCTCGCAGTTGTCCAGCCGGATCTCCAACTCGCCGTGCGGCGTGGACATGGGATGCAGCGGCACAGAGTCTCGCGCCGCGCCCACCTGATAGTTGAAGGGGTGAGACCCCACATGCGCGGTCACCATGGTCACCCCGTCCAGCGGCGCCGCCTCATAGACCCAGCAGGGATTGAGGATGTCGGTCACCAGCACGGCGCGTTCGTCCGTGTCCGGGCCACGCGGCGCGTCATCCTCCAGCGCCAGCACCAGCCCGCCCGTGCACTGGGCCAGCTGATGGCTGGTGCGGATCACCGCGTCCCGGGCGGACACGGTCCATTCGCGCTCGCGGCCGATGGGCTCGCCGTTCAGCCAGGTGGACGCCCGGACCACGGCGCCCGACTGGACGATCACTGCGTCCTCATAGACCGCCGCGTCGGACGTCACATCCCCGCCGTCGGTCGTGTAGCGGATCTCGCCCGCGCCCAGTTCATTGGACAGCGCCACCGCGATCCCGGCGTCGTCCTCGGCCAGGTCCAGCGACAGCATCGGCTCCAGCCAGATGGTCGCGTGGGTCACGCCCAGGGCCTCATAACGATCCAGCTGGTCGGGCAGGCGCGCCGCGAAGCCCGCCCAGTCGTTCACGTGGGGCGGCGACCAGGCCAGCTCCGCCACCGCCGCCATGCGCGGGAACAGCTTGTCCCACAGCCGCTCCTCGGTGCGGATGTGCTCGGTCCAGACATTGCCCTGCACGCCCAGGATATGATCCAGCTGGTCCTCGGTCAGGGCGTCCGGCGCCGGGTCGAAGGCGTAGACATCCCGGGTGCTGATCACCGCGCCGCGTCCGGGCGACTCGTCCGGACTGTGGCTCTGGCGATGGTCGAAATACAGGACCGGCGCGGGCGTCAGCACCGTGTCGTGCCCCATCCGCGCCGCCTCGATGGCGCCGTCGATGCCGCGCCAGGACATGACCGTCGCGTTGGGCGCCAGGCCGCCTTCCAGGATCTCGTCCCAGCCGATCAGGCGTCGGCCATTGGCGTTCAGGTGGCGCTCGATGCGCCGCACGAACCAGCTCTGCAGTTCATTCTCGTCCGCGACGCCCAGCTCGGCCATGCGCGCCTGGATGTGGGCGTTGGCCTCCCACTGGTCCTTGACCGCCTCGTCGCCGCCGATGTGGATGTATTCGCTGGGGAACAGGGCCATGACCTCGTCCAGCACCGTCTCCAGGAATTCGAACGTCCCGTCCTCGATGTTGAACAGCCAGGGGAACACGCCCCAGTCGGTGAACACCGCGTCCGGCAGGTCCTCGACCGATCCCAGCTCCGGATAGGCGACGACGGCCGCCAGGGCGTGGCCCGGCATCTCGATCTCGGGCACCACCGTGATGTTCAGCGCGGCCGCATAGGCCACGATCTCGCGCACCTGATCCTGGGTGTAGAACCCGCCGTAAAGCAGCGGCTCGCCGGTCTCGTCGAAGCCCGCCGCCCCGGCCTGCTGCCGCCACGCGCCCACCTCGGTCAGGCGCGGATACGCGTTGATCTCCAGCCGCCAGGCCTGGTCGTCGGTCAAGTGCCAGTGCAGTACGTTCAGCTTGTGCGTGGCCATGACGTCGATCAGGTCGCGGACCATCTCGATGCTCTGGAAATGGCGCGCCGAATCCAGCATCAGCCCGCGCCAGCCGAAGCGCGGCGCATCCTCGATGGTCGTCGCGGCGATCTCGACCGCGCCCTGCCCCGCCTCGGCGGTGGCCAGCTGCCACAGGCTCACCCCGCCATACAGCAGGCCGCCGAAGTCCGAGGCGCCGATGGTCGCCCCGCCCGGTCCGACCGCCAGCCCATAGGCGTCCTCGGCGCCGCCCTCATTGCGTTCGAAGACGATGCCCGCCCCGGGCGCGTCCGACACGGCCAGCTCAAGCCCTCGGGTGCGCCGGATCAGGTCGATGAAGTATGCGGCGGCCCGCGCCGCCTCCGCATCGCCGGGCGGGATCCGCACCACGGTGGCGGCGTCCAGGCGGAACACGCCCTCAGCGGGCGTGGCGGCGACGGGCGCCGGAATCAGGGAAGGGGCCTGCGCCCACGACGGGGCCGCGACCGTCATCAGTCCGGCTACGGACAGGACGACGGCGGATGAAATGGTCTTGATCATGAAATGCCCCTCGCACTCGGGAAGACTTTCCGGCGAAAGACGGGGCGGCGCAATGCGGCCGCCCCAGTTCGCTCAGGGGATAGGCTGACGAAGGCGGCGCGGGACGGCGGGATCGTCCGCCCCGCGCCCCTGCGTCAGAAGTTGACGGCGAGCGTCGCCATCAGCTTTCGGCCGGTCCGGTACACGCCGCGCGGCAGCGCCACCGTGTCCGCATAGTTGTAGTACTCGCTGTCCAGCAGGTTCTGGCCCGCGAAGGTCATGCTGACCTGGTCGCTGAAGGCCCAGCTGACCGTGGCGTCCAGGTTCTCATGGTCGTCCACGTACATGTTGTTGGCCCGGTCCACGCCGGTGAAATACTCCGAGCGCCAGCTGTAGCCCAGGCGGGCCGAGAACGGTCCGTTCTCGTAGAACGGGCTGATGTTCAGCTGGTGGTTGGAGTTGTACGGCAGCGGATCGCCGTTATCCGCCTCGGCGTCCACATAGGTGTAGTTGGCCAGCAGGCCGAAGCCGTAGGCGAAGGTCTGCTGATAGGCCAGGGCCACGCCGCGCACCTGGGCCGAGCCGGCGTTGGCCGGGCGGCTGATCTGATAGGTGGTGACCGCCTGCTGGGCCTGGTTGAAGTGATCCTCGGGCGAGGTCTGCTGCAGGATGTAGTTGTCGATATCCTTGTAGAAGAACTCGGCGCCCAGGATGGCCTCGGGCTGGAAGTACCACTCCAGCGAGGCGTGCAGGTTCAGCGATTCATACGGGTTCAGGTCCGGATTGCCGCCGCCGCCGGTCAGAATCTGGTCCGACAGCCAGAAGTAGTTGGACATGTCCGCGAAGTTCGGTCGCGCGATCACCTGGGCCGCCGACAGGCGCAGGATCAGGTCGTCGGCCAGATCGATGGCCACGTTCACGCTGGGCAGCCAGTTGTCGTACTCCTTGGTGGCCACCACCCACTCCCAGTCGGCCTCGGTCGTGCCGCAACCGGACGCCGTCTGGTTGATGCAGGTGTAGCCGCCGCTCTCGGATTCGGTGCGCACATAGCGCAGGCCGAAGTTGCCGCGCATCCGGCCGGTGTCGAAGTCGGCCTGCACATAGGCGGCGTGGGCCGCTTCCTGGATGTTCCAGTTCTGCGAGGTGAACTCGGCGTTGCCGAACACGGTCACTTCCGGGGCGGTCTGCCACGGTTGCAGATAGCCGCCCGACGCCAGGTAGTCCGCCAGGGCCGCCCCGTCGATGACGAAGCGCGTGCGCATCTGGTCGTTGACGTCGAAGCCTTCCAGATAGTTCGACGGCACCTGGCGCGGGTTGAACATGGAGGTGTCGCCCACATAGCCGTAGATCGGGATCGACACGCCGGACATGCGCTGGTCGGTCTCATGGTCGCGGTACTTGTAGCCGAACTGGATGCGGTTGATCGCGCCCATGAGCTCATAGCCCAGGTCGATCTGGGCGTACTGCTCCTCGTCGGTGGTCGGCTTGGCGACGATGTTGCCGCCCCAGCCCGAGTTCCAGCCCGTCGGGCCCTGGGTCGGATCGCCCGCGCCCCACCCGCCGTCGAAGGCGAAGGCCGTCGGATCGTCCATGATGTTGTCTTCATAGGTCACCACGCCGGGCCGCCCGGGCGCGCCCGAGATGTCCACCGTATAGTTCGACCAGTTCAGGAACTCGCCGAACAGCTGGCGCTGGGTGCCGCCGTCGGCCGTGGTGTAGCCCGCCACCGCCGACACATCCCAGCGGTCGCCGGTCCATTCCAGGTTCAGCCGGTAGCTGTCCGAGGTCATGGCGGCCTCGCGGTACTGCACGTCCAGCACCGACAGGGCGTTGTCGAACGTCGCCCGGGTGATGATCCCGTCCTCGACCGTGATGTCGGTCAGACGGTCGAGCGCGTTCCATGTGTTGCCCTGGAAGGCGAACATGGACTGGTTGGTGTTGTCATAGCTGGCGTCGATGCGCAGCCAGTCGAAATTGATCTCCAGGTTCGGCGTCGGCCGCCACTGGAGGGCCGCCATGTAGCTGTCGCGGTCGCGCTGCTGCTCGAAATAGGAGGCCGCCAGGGCGTTCAGGCCGATGGCGTCCGGATTGGCCGCCAGGGTGTCCGCGCAGGCGCCGACACAGGTGGGAGAGCCCGGCTTCCACGACGGCTGGGTCGACGGCAGATAGTCCGACGCCGTCACCGTGCCGTAGGACTGCACCCCGTCGCGGCGCAGGAAGTCGCTGGCCCGCTGGGCGGCCACCAGCACGCCGAAGGTGCGCTCCGGGTTGGTCCAGTTGCCCATGACCGAATACTGGAAGTCGCCTTCCTCGGAGCGGTCGTTCCACAGATAGGTCACCGCGCCCGAAATGGGGTCGATGCCCGCGTCCAGCGGACGCCGCGTGTTGACGATCACCGTGCCGCCGATGGAGCCCTCGTCGATGCGCGGCTCGGGCGTCTTGTAGACCTCGACGCTGCCCACGATCTGCGGCGCCAGCAGCGCATAGTTGAAGGTCCGGCCCGGCTGATCCAGGATGAACCAGTCCGCCGAGGCCACCGTCTGGCCGTTCAGCAGGGTCCGGTTCAGCGCGGGGTCGGTGCCCAGGATCGAGACCTTCTCGCCCTGGCCGAACTCCCGGTCGATGGTCACGCCCGGGATGATGGTGATGGCCTCGGCCACGTTGGAGGACGGGAAGCGGCCCACATCCTCGGCCGTCACCACGTCGATGATGGAGTTGGAGCTGCGCTTGGTCTCCAGCGATTGCTGAAGCGAGGCGCGGATGCCGGTGACGACGACCTCGTCGACCTCTGTCACATCCGGTCCCGTTTGGGCCATGGCGGCGCCGGCGGCCATGATGGCCAGACCGCTGACGGATGCTGCAATGAGCGATTTACGAACTCTGGTCACCCGGCACTCTCCCCTCAAAGATGGGGACCCCCGTCCCCAAGCCGATTGAAGCCCAATATAATACCAATGAGCCCGCTTTCTCGTTGCAGGAACACGGGTGTATCAGGCCAATGAACCGAACACTGCCCCATTACGAAAAAATGACAAGCCCAAAATGAGGCCAATTCCGAACAAATTTGATATTGGTATCTCATTGGTCCGGTGTTACCGTCACCGACGACGCGGGATGATCGGCCCGCACGGGGGAGGTTTCGTCCATGTTTTCTGAACGGATCGGCGCGCTGGACCAGGGCGATCACGCGCCCCTCTACAAGCAGCTTCAGAAGGCCCTGCGCGACGCCATCAACGCCAAGGTGCTGGCGCCCGACGACGCCCTGCCCGCCGAGCGGGACCTGGCGGCCGAGTACAAGATCTCGCGCATCACCGTGCGCAAGGCGCTGGACGGCCTGGTCGGCGAAGGCCTGCTGACCCGCCGCCAGGGCGCGGGCACCTTCGTCGCCGCCCGCGTCGAGAAGAACTTCTCCAAGCTGTCGTCCTTCACCGAGGACATGATCTCGCGCGGCCGCACCCCGCACAGCGCCTGGCTGACCAAGTCGCGCGGGGCCGTGACGCCCGAGGAGTCCATGACCCTGGGCCTGTCACCCGGCACCCCGGTCTATCGCTTCAGCCGCATCCGTTACGCCGACGGCGCGGTCATGGCGCTGGAGTTCTCGACCATTCCCGGCTTCTGCCTGGCCTCGCCCGATGACGTCGGCGACTCCCTCTATGCGGCGCTGGAGAAGACCGGCCACCGCCCCGCCCGCGCGCTGCAGCGCCTGCGCGCCGTGCTTCTGGGCGCCGAACACGCCGAACTGATGGGCCTGCGTCCCACCGATCCCGCCCTGTTGATCGAGCGGCGCGGCATCCTGGCGGACGGTCGGGCCGTTGAGGTGACGCAATCCTATTACCGTGGCGACGCCTATGACTTCGTCGCCGAACTGAACGCCCTGTCGTGAGAGCCGCCGCCGTGACCGTCCCGCCCGCCGAGTCCACCCGCATGTTCGCCGAAGCCGCCGAGGCCTCGTCCGTCGTGGCGCGCCAGCTGGCGGCCAACACCGAGGTCGTGCGCGACCTGGCCGAAACCCTGCGCCGCGAACCGCCCCGCGCCGTCGTCACCTTCGGCCGCGGCAGCTCCGACCACGCGGGCACCTACGGCCGCTATCTGATGGGCACCCGGCTGGGCGTGCTGACCTCGGCCGCCGGCCTGTCGGTCAGCTCGGTCTATCAAACGCTCCAGACCCTCGACGGCGTGTTAGGCTTGGCCATCTCGCAGTCGGGCAAGAGCCCGGACCTTCTGTCCGCCGTGCGCGCAGCCAAGGACGCCGGGGCCCGCATGGTCGCCCTGGTCAATGACGCCTCCTCGCCCCTCGCCGAGCTCGCCGACATCGTCATTCCCCTGCACGCCGGCGCCGAGCGTAGTGTCGCGGCCACCAAATCCTACATCGCATCGCTGAGCGCCCTCGCCCATCTGACGGCGGAATGGAGCGATGACGCGGGTCTGCGGAACGGTCTGTCCGCCCTGCCCGCCCAGTTGATCCAGGCCTGGGCGCTGGACTGGTCGCAAGGGGTCGAGGCCCTCAGGAACGCCCGCAATCTCTATGTGCTGGGCCGCGGCGTCGGTTACGGCATCGCCCTGGAGGCGGCGCTCAAATTCAAGGAGACCTGCGGCCTGCACGCCGAGGCCTTCTCGACCGCCGAGGTTCTGCACGGCCCCATGGCCCTGGTGGAGCCCGGCTTTCCCGCCCTCGTCTTCGCCCAGAATGACGAGACCCGCGACGGCGTCCGCGCCATGGCCGCCGACATGGCCGCGCGCGGCGCCCACGTCCTGATGGCCGCATCGGGCGAGCCCGGCGGCCTGCCCGCCCTGGCCGCCGATCCGGGACTGGAGCCGATCCTGATGATCCAGAGTTTCTACCGCATGGCCAACGCCCTGTCGGTGTCCCGGGGCTATGATCCCGATCGCCCGCCCCATCTGAACAAGGTCACTGAAACGGTCTGATGCGCACGGTTCTGATCAATGGCCGGGTGCTGACCGGCGAAGTCCTGCGCGAGGACGTGGCGGTGGTTCTGGAGGGCGACCGCATCGCCGACCTGGTCGCCGCCGACGCCGCGCCCGACGGCGCGCGCGTGGATCTGGACGGCGGCGTGCTGCTGCCCGGCTTCATCGACACCCAGGTCAACGGCGGCGGCGGGGTGCTGTTCAACGACGAACCGACCGTGGAGGGCATCGCCGCCATCGCCGCCGCCCACCGCCACTTCGGAACCACCGGCTTCCTGCCCACCCTGATCAGCGACGATCTGGACGTCATCGACCGGGCCATGCGCGCGGTGGAGGCGGCCATCGAACAGGGCGTGCCCGGCGTGTTGGGCATCCATATCGAAGGCCCCTACCTCAGCGCCCGGCGCCGCGGCATCCATAGTCTGGATCACCTGCGCGACCTGGACGAGGAAGGCCTGGTCCGACTCACCTCGCTGAAGCGCGGCCGCACCCTGGTCACCGTGGCGCCCGAGGCGGCGACGCCCGCCATGATCGGCCGTCTCGCCGCCGCCCGGGTGGTGGTCGCCATCGGCCACACCAACGCCGGCTATGACGAGGCCCGCCGCGCCCTGGACGCGGGCGCCACCGGCGTCACCCACCTTTTCAACGCCATGAGCCAGCTGGGCAATCGCGAGCCCGGCGTGGTGGGCGCCGCCCTGAATGATTCCGACTGCTGGTGCGGCCTGATCGTTGACGGCCGCCACGTGCATGACGCGACCCTGAAGATCGCCTTGCGCGCCCGGCCGCTGGACCGCTTCATGCTGGTGACCGACGCCATGCCCTCGGTGGGCATGACCGAAAAGGTCTTCGACCTGCACGGCCGCCGCATCACGGTGCAGGACGGCGTCTGCATGGACGAGCACGGCACCCTCGCCGGCGCCGATCTGGACATGGCCTCGGCCGTCCGCAACGCCGTCGACCGCCTCGGCCTCACCCTGCCCCAGGCCGCCTTCATGGCCGCAACCGCCCCCGCCGCCTTCATGGGCCTGTCCGACGAGCGCGGCCGCATCGAAGCCGGCCTCATGGCCGACCTGGTCCTGCTGGACCGCGACGGCCAGACCGTCCGCACTTGGATCGGCGGCCAGAGTCAGAGCGGCGTCTGACCGGAACCCTGACCGCCTTTTCATCTGGCCGCCCCATTGCCGCCCCAATTCGCTACAAGTGTAACGCTACATTTGTAGAGGAGACGGCCCGTGATCGAGTCCCTGCCCCGGCGCGAGCGGGAGGTGTTCGAAACCCTCTGTCGGCTTGAGGCCGCCACGGCGGCTGATGTCCGCGCCACCCTGTCCGATCCGCTCAGCGATTCCGCCGTGCGCACTCTGCTGTCCCGGCTTGAGGCCAAGGATCTGGTGCGCCGCGAACCGGGTCAGGGCGGTTTCGTCTATCGCCCGGCGCCGCGCCCCGACGCCCTGGCCGCCGGCGCCCTCAAGCGCATGGTGGACACCTTCTTCGCCGGGTCCGCCGTCAGCGCCGCCACCGCCCTTCTGGGCATGGGCGACCGCCTGACCTCCGACGAGGCCGAAGCCCTGCGCCGCCTGATCGACAAGGCCAAGACTGACGGGGCCAAGGGAGACCCGTCATGACGCTCGCCCTCCTCATCGCCCTTCTCGCCAAGACCAGCCTGATCGCGGGCGTGGGCCTGCTGCTGGCCCGCTTCGCCACCCGCCGCCCGGTGGAGCGGGTCGACATCCTGCGCGGAACCGTCCTGATGCTGCTGGCCCTGCCCGCCCTGATGGCCGTGGGTCCGGCGCTGCGCTTCGCGGTCCTGCCTTCCGCGCCCGCTCCCGCTCCGATCGCGCCCCCGGTCTGGAGCGGCCAGGTCGAGCCGCTTGAGGGCGTGGCTGTATCCGGCGCCCTGGCCATGCCGGACGCCGCCGTCATCCTCGCCTGCCTGTGGACTCTCGGCGCCGTGCTGATCGCCGCCCGCTTCGCCGCCGGGGTCTGGACCCTGCACCGCTGGACCAGCGACGCCGCGCCCGTGCGCTGTCCCCGCTGGCTGGCGGCCCTGGCCGCGCATCAGCCCCGACCCCGCCTGTTGTCCAGCCGCCAGACGCCCGGTCCGCTCAGCTGGGGCGTGCGCCCCGGCGTGGTCCTGATCGACGACGCCAGCCTCAGGGCGCCCCAGGCCGCGCCAGCCATTCTGGCCCACGAGCTGGCCCACCTGCGCCGCGGCGACTGGGTCTTCCTGATCCTGTCGCGTCTGGTCCTGGCCCTGTTCTGGTTCAACCCGCTGGTCTGGCGTCTGCACGCCGACCTTGCCGCCCGCTCCGAGGAAGCCGCCGACGCCATCGCCGCCGGCCGCATGGACCGGGCCGAATACGCAAACGCCCTGATCGGCCTGGCCTGCGCCCCCGCCCCCTCGGCCGCCCTCGCCATGGCCGCTCGCCCCCACGCCCTGAAAAGAAGGATCGCCTGTATCATGACCGCCGTCCCCACACGCCGCCGTCCCCTGGTCGCCCTCGGCGCCGTGGCCCTGCTGGCCGCCGTCGCCGCCCCCGTCGCCGCCGTGGAGCTCCAGGCGCCGCCTGCGCCGCCGCCCGCGCCGGAAGCGCCCCGCGCGCCCGCCGCCCCGGAACGTCTGGATCTGGCCCAGTTGGCCCCACCC
>NZ_JADWOW010000030.1:0-72409 GCF_015767455.1 Brevundimonas sp. BAL450 | reverse complement strand
GTGCTGGGGGCCGGCTGGGCGGCGGGCTTCGCCGGACTGCTGCCGGGCTGATTGAGCGCATCGACGGGCGCGCGGGGGCGAGCTAAGACAGTCGCCATGCTGAGCGCCTATCGCCTGATCACCCGCTGGTGGACCGCCTTCGCCCTTGTGGCGTCCCTGGCCATGCTGGGCGCGGCCCACGCCTTTGAACGCTATGCGGGCCTGGCGCCGTGCAACCTCTGTCTCAAGCAGCGCGAGGTGTTCTGGGCCGCCGTGGCCATCGCCTTGCCCGCCACCCTGTGGGCCGTGTTCAGCCGGGCCAGCCGGGGCACGCCGCGCATCGCCGCCTTCCTGCTGGCCGCGGTCTTCGCCACGAGCGCCGTCACGGCCGGGTTCCACGCGGGCGGGGAGCTGGGCTGGTGGGCGCTGCCGGCCATGTGCACAGGGGGCGGCACGGTGGGTCTGGAGGCGCTGACCGCCCTGGCCATGGGCACGGCGCCGGAGACCCGGCCCGCCATGTGCGACGCGGTGGTGTGGAGCTTCCTGGGCCTGTCCATGGCGGGGTGGAACACCCTGATCTCGGCCGGGCTGGCCGGGTTCAGCCTGCTGGCCGCCAAGCGGCCCAAGGACGCGCGCGCGCCCAGGATCACCCCGGAGAAACGCTGATGACCCGACGCATACCCCTGCCGCGCCCCGGTCGCGGGGCCCCCGCCGCCCGTCTGGCCGAGATGCTGCGGGTGGATCACGCCGGGGAGATGGCGGCGGTGCAGATATATCGCGGCCAGAAGCGGGTGTTCGAGGCGGCGGGCCGCTCCGGCATCGCCGCCGACATGGCGCGCATGGAAGGCGAGGAGGATGTGCACCTCAAGCGCTTCGAGGCGCTGCTGACCGAGAAGCAGGTGCGTCCGACCCTGATGACGCCGGTCTGGCGGCTGGCGGCCTATGGTCTGGGCGTTGGCACGGCCCTGATGGGGGAGAAGGCCGCCCATGCCTGCACCGAGGCGGTGGAGAGCGTGATCGGCGAGCATTATGCGGACCAGGCCGAGGAGATGACGGACCGCGATCCGGAGATGGCGGCCCAGTTCCGCCAGTTCCGCGACGAGGAGATGGCCCATCATGACCACGCCATCGCCGAAGGGGCGCACGAGGCGCCCGCCTATCCGGTGCTGAGCGCCGTCATCAAGGCGGGCTGCCGCGCCGCCATCAAGATCAGCGAAAAGGTCTGATCAGGCCCACAGGCCGCAGGCGTCGATGATATGGGCGTCCGGGCGCGCGACCTTGCGGAAATCGGCGTGGGGCACCAGAGCCAGGACCACGGGCTGGGCGAGCGCCTCGTCCTGACCGACCGTCTCCAGACCGTGCTCGGACGGGATCATGTCGGCGTAGGGATCCGTGCAGACCACCCGGCCCGGATAGAGCGCGGACAGGGCCTTGGCGATGTTCAGGGAGGGGCTTTCGCGGAAGTCGTCCACGTCCGCCTTGAAGGTCATGCCCAGGCAGCCCAGCCGCAGGCTCGGGTCCAGATCCATGATTTCGCACACCTTCTCGATGACGAAGCGGGGCTTGCCGTCGTTGACCAGACGCGCCGTGCGGATCAGACGCGCGGTCTCGGGCGCCTGGGCCACGATGAACCAGGGATCCACGGCGATGCAGTGGCCGCCCACGCCGGGACCCGGCGTCAGGATGTTCACCCGGGGGTGATTGTTGGCCAGCTTGATGATTTCCCAGACGTTCAGGTCCAGCTCGTCGCAGACCAGCGACAGCTCGTTGGCGTAGGCGATGTTCACGTCCCGGAACGCGTTCTCGGCCAGCTTGACGAACTCGGCCGAGCGGTCGTCCGTCAGCAGAATGTCGCCCGAGGTCATGGTGCGGTACAGGGCGGCGGCCCGGCGGGCGGCGCGGGCTGTGACGCCGCCGACCACCCGGGCGTTGCTTTCCAGCTCGCGCAGGGTGCGGCCGGGAATGACCCGTTCGGGGGAATAGGCCACGTCGATGTCGCCTTCGTTCCGCTCCGAGGGCCCGACGGCCACCTTCAGGTCCGGGCGAAGCTCCGCGAGGCGTTGGGCCACCTGGTTGGTGGCGCCCACCGGCGAGGTGGATTCCAGCACCACCAGGGAGCCCTTCACCAGCCGGGGGGCGATGGCGTCCACGGCGCTGAACACCGAGCTCAGGTCGGGATGGTTGAAATCGCCGGTCTTGGTGGGGGTGGGCACGGTGATCAGATAGGCGTCGGCCTCGGGCGCCTCATTGACGGCCCTCAGGGACTTGCTGGCCGTGACCGCGGCCAGAAGCAGGTCCAGGCCCGGCTCGACCAGGTGGCTGCAGCCCGCGTTCACGGACGCCACGACATCGGGCTTGATGTCATAGCCGATGACCTGGTGCCCGGCCCGCGCCAGGACGGCGGCGGTCGGCAGGCCGATGTAGCCCAGCCCGACGACCGCCACGGTCATGCGTTCCTGGGTCTCGGGCTGGAAGTCAGCGTAGATGGTCAGCGGCATCAAGCAGTCCCTGTACGATGCGTCGGCTCGCCTGGCCGTCGCCGTATGGATTGTCGGCTCCGCTGCGCGGAGGGCGGGTCAGAGCGTCTAACACGCCTGACACGATACGGTTCGGGTTCGTACCGACCAAATGTGACACTCCCGCCTCGACCGCCTCGGGCCGTTCGGTCACGTCGCGCATGACCAGAACGGTTTTGCCCAGGGAGGGCGCCTCTTCCTGAACGCCGCCGGAATCCGTCAGGATCACGCGGCATCGGTCCATCAGATAGACAAAGGACTCGTAATCGACCGGTTCGATGAGGTGAACCCTGGATGATCCCCCCAATAGCTCATGAACCGGCCCGCGCACATTCGGATTCAAGTGTACGGGGTAAATGATCTCAAGGGTTTCGTCCTCGCCGAGGCGCTTGAGGGCTTCGCAGATGTCCGCGAACCCCGCTCCGAAGCTTTCCCGCCGGTGGCCGGTGACCAGGACGAGGCGGCGGTTCCTGTCGAGGAACGAAAAGGCCTGATCCAGACGGTCGCGAACCTCTGGCCGGGTCCGGATCCGCTCGACCATGGTCAGCAGGGCGTCCACGACCGTGTTGCCGGTCACCAGCACGCGATCCGCAGGCGCGCCTTCCGCCAGAAGGTTGTCGCGGGCGCGGGCTGTGGGGGCGAACATCAGTCGGCTGACCATGTCCACCAGCCGACGGTTGAATTCCTCGGGCCAGGGCTGGTCCATGCGTCCGCTGCGCAGACCGGCCTCCACATGACCGACGGGCACCCCGGCGTTGAAGGCGGCCGTCGCCGCCGCCGCCGCGGTCGAGGTGTCGCCGTGAACCAGGACCAGATCGGGCCGCTCGGCGGTCAGCATGGCGTCCACGCCCGAGACCGCCGCGGCGAACAGGCCGTTGAGGCTCTGTCCCGGCGTCATCAGGGCGAGATCGACGTCCACGGCGAGGTCGAACAGGCTCAACACCTGATCGAGCATCTGACGGTGCTGGCCGGTGGACCAGACGCGGCAGTCCACGCCGGGCTCGGCGCGCAGGGCCTGGACCACCGGGGCCATCTTGATGGCTTCCGGCCGGGTTCCAAAGATCACCGCGATGCGCATGGAGAGCCTTGTCCTAGGGCTGGCAATGTCCGGGGCCTCCCCGGCGCCGTGGCCGGGGTCAATAAAGCGAACCGAAACAAAATGTAAGTCGTCAGGCCAGGATCGACCCGATCAGCCTGGCCAGCCGGGCCACGCCCTGGCCGTCCACGAGGGCCCGGCCACGGCGGCTCATGGCCGCGCGCGCCTCGCGAGATTTCAGGGCTGTGAGCCGGGCGACGACCTGATCCGGAAGGGTCGGGTCGTTCCAGACCCCGGCGGCCGTCATCGCGCCGGTTTCCGGCCATTCACGCAGGTGTCTGGTCTGGTTGTCGGCCACGCCGACCATGATCGTGGGTGTTCCGCAGCAGGCCAGCTGGAAAAGAGTCTGGCCCGCCGCGCTGACGGCCAGGTCGCAATCCAGCATGAGGTCGCGCAGGGCTTCCGGCGCCACATTCCGGTGCTGGACCACGCCCGGCTGAACCGGCGCCGGGCCGGCCCCGGCGCCCAGAACCTGATGGACCTCGCAGTCCGGCAGGGTTCGCCGAATCAGGCCTGCGAGGGCGGGGCCGACGCCTCGAAGGTCCGTGCCCCCCGTCAGCACCAGCGCCCTGCCCAGGCCTTCGCGAGGCGGAGACCGCTCGGGCACGCTCCAGAAGGCCGGGGCCATGGGCTGCCAGGCCGGCCCGACCAGCCAGCGGGCTGCGCGGCCTGAGCGTTCCAGGCCTCCGGGCGAGGTGTGGATCACAAGCCCTGGCGGGTAGCCGTCACGCTCCAGGTCGTCCAGACAGATCGTCAGACCGGCGCATTCGGCCAGGGGCGCGAGGGCGGCCGGGGCGGCGTCATAGGAATCGACGATCACCACCTCGTCCCTGGCGGCCAGGCCCTGTGTCCTGTCCCGCCACGTCTCCCACCGTACGGTTTCCTTGCCCAGAACGGCATGGGCGGCGTCGTCGCCGTCCACGATCCAGCGCACCGGCCGCCCGGCTCGCCGCCAAAACTCGGCGTATCCCAGGCAGCGCCCGAGATGGCCCAGTCCGCGACGCCGGTCGCCTTCGGTCAGGATCAGAAGGGGAGGAAGCGGGGTCATGGCGGGCGTCGACGAAAGGGTTTCATCAGGAGAATGGAACAAGCGTGGCCGGTTTCCGGGGTTGCTGACAATCCGTCGACGGGTTAGCGGTCTGTGGCCGCCGATCACGGCTTCGTGTAGCCGCGTTCGCGACGGCTGAAGAAACAGGAACGCATCGTGATTCCCTATGGCCGGCAAACGATAGAGGCGGATGACGAAGCCGCCGTCCTGGAAACCCTGCGGTCGGATTTCCTGACCCAGGGGCCGAGAACCGGGGCGTTCGAGCGGGCCCTGGCCGATCGGGTGGGGGCGCGCCACTGCCTGGTCCTGTCCAGCGCCACAGCGGCGCTGCACGTGGTCTATGCGGCCATGGAGCTGGAGGGCCGCGAGGGGATCACCACGCCCAACACCTTCGTGGCGACCGCCAACGCCATGGCCTATGCGGGTATGAAGCCGCGCTTCGCCGACATCGACCCGGCCACCTTCAATCTTGATCCCGATGCGGTGGAAGCCGCACTGACCGACGACACGGCCCTGATCGCGCCGGTGCATTTCGCAGGGCTACCCGCCGACATGGCGCGGTTCGCGGCGCTGGCGAAGGCGCGCGGGCTGAAGCTGGTGGAGGACGCCTCCCACGCCATCGGGTCGGAGTACCCGGACGGGGGCCGGGTGGGCGATTGCCGCTATTCCGACGCCACGGTGTTCTCGTTCCACCCGGTCAAGACCATGACCACGGGCGAGGGCGGGGCCATCACCACCAATGACGATGCGCTTTACGAACGCATGGCCCTGCTGCGGTCCCACGGCATCGAGCGGGCGCCCGAGCGCATGGCCGGGAACCCCGGCCCCTGGTTCTATGAGCAGCAGCATCTGGGCTTCAACTACCGGATGACCGAGATGCAGGCGGCGCTGGGCGCGACCCAGCTGGCCAAGCTGGACCGGTTCGCGAACCGCCGCCGCGAGATCATCGCCGCCTATCACGCCGGGCTTTCGGACCTGAACTGGCTGAACCTGCCGGTGCAGCCGAGCCAGACGGTGTGCCACCACCTGTTCGTGCTGCAGATCGATTTCGAGGCCATCGGCCAGAGCCGGGCCGAGGTCATGGCCCGGCTGAAGGCGGCCGGGGTGGGGACGCAGGTCCACTACATTCCTGTGCATCTGCAGCCCTGGTATCGCCAGCAGTACGGCACGGCGCCGGGCGATTTTCCGAACGCGGAGCGGTACTACGACCGCACGCTGAGCATTCCCCTGTATCCGGCCATGACCGACGCGGACGTGGCGCAGGTGATCGCCGCCGTGCGCGCCCTGGGGGCCTGAGATGCGCATCGCGGTCATTCCGGCGCGGGGCGGGTCCAAACGCATCCCGCGCAAGAACATCCGCGAATTCGCCGGACGGCCCATGATCGCCTGGCCCGTGGGCGTGGCGCTGGAAAGCGGCCTGTTCGACCATGTGGTGGTTTCCACCGACGACGAGGAGATCGCCGGGGTCGCCGAGGCGGCCGGAGCGACCGCACCCTTTCGCCGTCCGGCCGACCTGGCCGACGATCACACCCCGACGCGGCCGGTCATCGCCCACGCGATCCGCGCCATGCAGGAATTGGCGGGGAGGGCGGTGGCGCAGGCCTGCTGCATCTATCCGACGGCGCCGTTCCTGGACGCGGGCGACCTGAAGACCGGTCTGGACCTGCTTGCGGACGGCCGGTTCCGCTACGCCTTTTCGGTGACCAGCTTCGCCTATCCGGTCCAGCGCGCCCTGAAGCGCCTGCCGGAGGGCGGGGTGGACATGCTCCAGCCCGAGCACCGTCATGCCCGGTCGCAGGATCTGGAGGAGGCCTATCACGACGCGGGTCAGTTCTATTGGGGGACCGCCGAGGCCTTCCTGACCGACCAGCCGGTGTTCGCACCGCACTCCGCGCCGGTGGTTCTGCCACGCTGGCGGGTGCATGACATCGACACGCCCGAGGACTGGACCCGTGCCGAACTGGTGTTCCGCGCCCTGAGAGAGGGCGGACCGTCCGGCGCATGATCCTGTTTCGCTGCAATGTTTCGCCCTCGGTGGGGGCCGGGCACCTGACCCGCTGCCGCACCCTGGCCGCCATGCTGGTGGAGCGGGGTGTAACCTGCGCCATGGCGGGCCCGGACGAGACCTGGCGGCTGCCCGGCGACGCCGCCCTGTTCCAGAGCTGGACGCCCCTGACCTGGACCACAGGCGAGGCGGACGCGGCGGCGTTCATCGCCCTGGCCGAACGCCTTGGGGTGCGGGTGGCGGTGATGGACGACTACCGCATGGACGAGCCCTATCAACTGCGTTTGCGAGCCGCCGGGCTGAAGTGGCTGCAGCAGTTCGATGCGTCGAATCCGCCACCCTTCTGGGCCGATTTTGTAGCGAACGGCGGTCCCCGTGAAACCCCGGAGCATTATCGCGCGTTGGCGCGCAACCCGGCATTGGAATTCCTGCTGGGACCGGAGTTCGCCGTCCTGAGACCTGCATTCGCCAATTTGCCGCCGCGTGATGCGGACCGCCCGCTGAAGCGGCTGCTGATCTCGTTCGGGGGCGGCGACGATCAGGGGATGGTCGTGCGCACGCTCGAGGCCCTGACGGCCGGCGGGCCGGCGGACCTGTCCCTGCGGGTCATGTCGGGCGCGAGCAATCCCCGCAATGAGTCGATCGCGGCCTGGATCGCCGACCATGCGCCGGATCGCGCGGTTCTGGCGGTCAATCCCGATGACGTGGCAGGCGAGTATCTGAAAGCGGATCTGGCCGTGATCGCTGGCGGCACCAGCACCTTCGAGGCGGCGGCGGCGGGGGCGCCCATGCTGATCACCGCCATGGCCGACAATCAGATCCGCCAGGGTCTGGGCTGGCAGGACCGGGGGGCGGCCATATATCTGGGGCGCGCGCCGGAGGTGAATCCCCTCGACATCGCCGGCCATGTGGCCGCCCTTGCCGCCGACGACGCGCGGCGGACGGCCATGTCGCGGGCGGGGCAGGCCAATGTGGACGGCAAGGGCTGCGCCCGCCTGGTGGACCGGCTGATCGGAGCGCTCAACTGATGGACGACGCCATGCGCGACAAGAAGGCCCTGGTGCTGGGCGCCAACGCCGGTCAGGCGGACCTGATCCGCTATCTGGCCGGGCACGGCTGGCATGTCACCGCCTGCGCCCACCGGCCGGGCGGGGCCGGGGCGAAGCTGGCGCATGACTTCGCCCTGGTGGACATCAACGACCGCGACGGCGTCACCGAACTGGCCCGCTCGATCGGCGCCGACCTGGTCTATTCGGTCTCTTCCGACCTGGCGGTTCCCGCGGTGGTGGAGGCGTCCAGCCGTCTGAACCTGCCGCACTATTTTGATCACGATCTGGTCGCCCTGCTGGACGACAAGGCGGCGCTGCGGGCCCATCTGAACGCCCGGGACCTTTCGGTCGTGCCCTATCGGCGCGTCAAGGCGCTGGAGGATTGCGCCGACTGGTCGGCGTTTCCCTGCATGGTCAAGCCGGCGGACTCGCAAGGCCAGCGCGGGGTCGCCAAGGTCAATGAGGCGGCCGACTTCGAGGCGGCGGTGCGCCGCGCCCTCGAGTTGTCGCCCACCGGCACGGCCATCGTCGAGGCGTGGCTGGAAGGGGTCGAGATCTCCTACAATGTGCTGGTCGCCGATGGCCGGGTGGTGGTCAATGAGTGCTCGGAACGGCTGGTGCACGGCGAGCATCTGGTGGGCGTGCCCAGCGGGCATCTGATCCCGCCGGTGGCGGTGGACCGGGCGGTGGTCGATCAGGGCGCCGCACTGGTGGAGGCGGTGGTGGCGTCCCTGGGCGTGCGCGACGGCACGCTCTATTTCCAGATGAAGACCACGCCGCAGGGACCGAAGATCATCGAGATCGCGCCGCGCCTGGACGGCTGCCACATCTGGCGGCTGATGAAGCACGCGCGGGGCCTGGACTATCTGGACCTGGCGGTGCGCCGGCTGATGGGTGAGGACGTCTCGAGCCTGACTGCGGGCCGCCCGGCCGACGGGGTCTATGAGCTGATGTTCCAGCAGACTGCGCCCGGCGGGGCCTTTTCGGCCGCCGACTTCCCCATCCCCGAGGACGCGCTCCATCACGAGTACCGCTACGAGGACGGCGAGGAAGTTCTGCCCATCAACGGCCGCATGGAAGTGGTGGGCTATTATGTGCGCAGGCGGTCGAACTGACATGTGCGGCTGCTATGCACAGGGCCTTCGCTTCCGGAGGCAGAACCCATGAGGATCGCCGTCACCGGCGCATCGGGCTTCATCGGCCGCTATCTGGTCCCAGCGCTGGCCGCCGAGGGGCATGAGGTCGTGGCGCTCGGCCGCGATGCCGAGGGTCTGACTCCGTTGGTCGGCGAGGGCGTGCGGGTTCGTACGACGGACTACGGCGCGGCCGATCTGGCCGAGGCGCTGAAGGGCGTGAACGCGGTGGTGCATCTGGCGGGACGGCGCAGCCGGCGCGATGACGATCCCCTGTCGTTCCGCCCCTTCGCCGAAACGAACCTGGATCTGCTGGAGACCCTGTTCTTCGCCGCGCGGGATGCGGGCGTCTCCAGCATCGTGCAGGCCTCGAGCATCGCGGTCTATTCGGGCGCCAATGCGGCTCCCTATGTGGAGACCGACACCCCGGTTCCGCTGAATCCCTATGGATTGTCCAAGCTGACCTCCGAGCAGTTGCTGACGCTTTGGGGCGGCAAGACCGGGGTGCGGACCACCTCGTTGCGGCTGGCGGCCTCGTATGGGCACGGCGAGCGCATCTCGGCGGTGCTGATGAAATTCGCCGACGCCGCCTGGCGTCGTCAGACCCTGACAGTTCGGGGAAATGGACGGATCGGAATTGATCAAATATATGTGAGGGATGTGGTCCAGGCGTTCGCCGCCGCCCTGGCGCCGCACGCGCCGGGCGGGGTCTTCAATGTCGGGGCCGGTCGCGTCTTCACCCTGCTGGAGATGGCCGAGGCGGTGAACGTCGCGTTCGGTAATGACGGCAATCTGAGGATCGAGGATCCCCGGGACGGGCCTGCGCCCGCGCCGCACATGCGTATCGAGGCCGCGCGTCTTGGCCTGGGGTGGGAGCCCCGGTGGCCGTTGGAGCGCGCCTTGCGTGATTTTTACGAGACGAGGCGCGCCGTCGAGGCGCGTCCGAACGGGAACGCCTGATGAGCCGTCTGAAACAGCTGCTGAACCCGAACGCCGCGGACGACGGCTCGCCCTTCGTGATCGCCGAGATGTCGGGCAACCACAACGGCTCGCTGGACCACGCCCTGGCCATCGTGGATGCGGCGGCCGAGGCCGGCGCCGACGCGGTCAAGCTGCAGACCTACACCGCCGACACCATGACGCTGGACATCGCCGAGGGCGAGTTCGTCATCAATGATCCCAAGTCCCTGTGGAAGGGGCGCAATCTGTACGACCTGTACCGCGAGGCGCACACGCCGTGGGACTGGCACGCCCCGATCATGGCGCGGGCGAAGGAGAAGGGCATCCTGTGCTTCTCGTCGCCCTTCGACGAGACGGCGGTGGACCTGCTCGAGAGCCTGGGCGCGCCCTGCTACAAGATCGCCTCGTTCGAGTGCATCGACCTGCCGCTGATCCGGCGGGTGGCGGCGACGAAGAAGCCGATGATCATCTCCACCGGCATGGCCACCATCGCCGAGATCGCCGAGGCGGTGGAGACCGCGCGCGAGGGCGGCGCCCCCCACGTGGTGGTGCTGAAGTGCACCAGCAACTATCCGGCGCCGCCGGAGCATTCGCACCTGCTGACCATTCCGCACATGGCGCAGCTGTTCGGCTGCGAGGTGGGCCTGTCGGACCACACCATGGGCATCGGGGTGCCGGTCGCCGCCTGCGCCCTGGGGGCCACGGTGATCGAGAAGCACATGACCCTGGACCGCGAGGACGGCGGGGTGGATTCGGCGTTCTCGGCCGAGCCGGCGGAAATGGCCGCGCTGGTGACCGAGGCGACGCGGGCGCGTCAGGCGCTGGGCGCCATCCGCTATGGCCCCACCGAGGTGGAGCGCAACGCGCGCCGCCGGCGCCGCTCGCTGTACATCGGGCAGGATCTTGAGGCCGGCGACGAACTGACGCCGCAGAACCTGCGCCGGGTGCGGCCGGGCCACGGGCTGGAGCCCAAGCACTATGACGTGCTGCTGGGCCGGCGCGTGTCGAAGGCGGTCAAGGCGGGCACGCCCATGAGCTGGGACCTGCTGGGATGAAGGCCGACATCGAACCCCGGGGGCGGTTCGCCCTGGCCTATCCGTGGGCCCTGCATCGCCGTCTCGGCCTCAAGGCCGCCGGTCCCCTGACCCGGCGCGGCATGGGCCGTTGGGCCCTGGCGCTGCTCGAGCCCCTGGAGCAGCGGGGGCTCGCCAATGTCGAGGTGGTCGAGACCCTGTTCCGCACCTATGGCAAGCTGGGGATGACGGCCAAGGCCGCCGAATACAAGGCCAAGATCCTGCGCGGACGCGCCGCCCGTGCGGCCCGGGCCAAGGGGATGGACCGGCCGATCCAGAATCTGCTGCGGGCCCTCGCCGGCCTTGAAGACATGCAGTTGGCCGCTCCGCTCGCGGCGACCCTGCGTCTGTCGGAGCTGATGGTCGACGACGACGGCCTGACCGCCCTTCTCGAAGCGTCCGAGCCGGTGATCGCGGAGCACCCGGACAGCATTCTCGTGGTCTATGTGCGAGCCGTGGCCCTGGCCAAGAACGAGCGTATCGAGGACGCCCTGGCCCTGGTCCGGGCGACCACCGAGTTCGTCGCGAGCCGCGAAGCCTCAACGCCGGTGGAGGAGCGCGCCAGGCGGTCCCTGCTGACCAATCTGGCCAATGTCTGGCGGGTCGTCGACGCCATCGCCAGGGACAAGATGGCCTGGGCCGGCGGCGGCGGCGGCGAGGCTGAAGCCGTGGAGGGCGTCGAGGCCGTGGACGGCGCCAAGACCGAGGGGGAAGACGAGGAGGGCGCGGCTGACGCCCCCCTGGAGCAGGAAGCCCTGCTGCAGGGGCGCCGACAGAACCGCTATCTGGCCGCCTGTCGCCGACGGTTCCAGCTGGAGACCGGCGGGCGGGAGAAGCTGGCCGTCATCCGCGACATGCTGCGCCAGGGCCTTCGCCGGATGCCCGCCTATCACGACGCCTACGCCGTCGCCGGGAAGGCCTATGAGGCGGCGCGAGAGCACTGGACGCCCCTGCTGGTGGGAGATGACGGCGTCGATCCGGCCCTGATCGGCGAGGACGGCGGGCTGAAGACCGTGCGGCTGCTGATCCAGGCGCTGCAGCTGGCCAGGGACCTGGATATCGAAACCGACCAGGCGCTCATCGAGGACAGCCTGCTGCGTTACGGCGCCGCGCCGGAGGCCCGCACAACGGCGTGGACCATCGCGGCCATCGTGCTGGACGGGGATCCGCAGCGCCATCTGGCGGCGACCACCGCGCTGGTCGAGGCGGCGGGGACGCCCGAAAAGGCCCACGAGGTGCGCGATCTCTTCGCCTGGGCGGCGCGGGCCCGTCGTCACGACCTGGCCCATGACTTTTTCAAGAGCGCGCCGGAATCCGCGCGCCGATCCTACGGCGCCATCCACTACGCCAAGATTCTTCAGCGCGAGGGGCAGTTCAATCGCGCCCTCCAGCTGGTCCGCAATATCGCCGGCACCGTGCTGGGGACGCCCAAGAGCTTCTGCCCGTTCCGTCACTGGGGGCTGATGCGCCGCATCGCGGAACTCGAGTTCCTGACCGATTCGGCCAAATGGTTCCGGGCCGTGCCGCAGCCTCAGAAGCCCAAGGGCGTGGTCATGCTGGCGCCGCGCAACGCCGGTCAGCTGACGAAATATCCCATGGCGGTGCTGCTGGAGCTCAAGAAGCAGGGCTGGGCCGTCATTCCTCTGGTGGAGGGCGTCCTGCCGGCCGAGCCGACGGGCGACCCCCGGATCGACCAGTTCATCGGCTGCATGCTTCAGGACGTGCGTCTGGACCCGCTGTGTTCGCAATCCTTCGCGCCGATCAAGGGCTTCTCGCCGCGCATCGCCGAGGGGGCGTTCAAGTGGGGCTCCATCGACCTGTCGCAGCCGCTGTGGGAGGAGGGCGCCATCAATCGGCGCCGCTACAATGTCGACTTCACCTGTCCGAGCCTGCAGAAATTCCTGGGGCGGCTGGTGGAGTGGACGCGCCTTTACGGCGAGGTGCTGGACAACGCCAACAGGACGTTCGGGCGGATGAAGATGCGCACCGGCGTCATGGTGCCGCTTCAGGCGCGCCTGCCGGACGCGGTGGTGCGCTTCTATTGCGAGCAGAAGGGAGACCCGAAGACCTTCTTCTGTCTGCACGCCTCGAACGGCTACGAGAACTATTTCGTCAATTTCTCCCGACCGTTCTCAACCAAGTGCGGCATGCGCAACATCACCGCCCATCCGGAATTGCGCACGGCCAGCTTCCCCATCCCCGCCGAGTTCCAGACCTGGTACGCGGCGCGCAAGGCCTCCAGTGCGCACATGCTGGAGCGGGTGCGCGACACCACGCGCGTGCGGCGCTCCACGCGGACGACGGCGGCGCCGCCGCCCGACGCTGTGGCCTGCATCGAGCGCATGCGCCAGTGGAAGGCCGAGGGCGGCAAGGTCGCCTGCGCCTTCGGCAAGGTGGTCTGCGACATGGCCGCCCCCACGGACGGCGGGCCCGCGCACGGGAATTTCAAGGACTGGCTGAACCACACGATCGAGTCGGTGCGGGGGTCGAACACCCTCCTGCTGATCAAGCCCCATCCCCACGAGATGCGGAACGAGATCGCGACCTTCCTGACGGAATACATGACGGACCTGATCGAGGTCGAGCTGCCGGACAATGTCATTATCGCCGGCCAGGACTGGTTCGACATCGCCGAACTGGACGGGCTGATCGACCTCGGCCTGCTTTACAACGGCACCACGGCGGTCGAACTGGGCCTGATGAACATTCCGGCGGTTCTGTGCTCCGATTTCGCCGCCACCGATTATCCCATCGGCCACGTCGTGCCCAAGAGCCGCAGGCAGTACCGGCAGCTGGTGCGCTTCGAGACGAAAGCCAGGGCGGCCGACGATCTGCCGCAGAGGGCGGCGGCGTGGATCCACTACATGAGCGGCGACATGGTCACGATCCCGTATCGTTATCATGCGCGGCCTCTGACCAATAAGGTCACGACGCCCCCGCGCTGGTTCGACGAGGACATCACCGCCTATCTGAGGCGCGGAGACTCCAATGTGACGCGCCTGGCGCGCCGCATCACGGCTGTTCCGCGAACGATGACGGCCCCGATCTCGACCAAGGCCCCGACCAAGGCTGCGACCAAGGCCCCGGCGAAGGCCGCCCGGCCACGCCGGTCGGCGACCGGGGCGGCCGGGACGACAGCAAAGACCACGACAAACCGGCGGCGCAGCAAGACTGTCTCTGCCGGGGAATAAGCGCCCGATCAGGGTGAAATCAGAAGAAACGAAAGAAATCCATGTTCGACAACAAGTCCATCCTGATCACCGGCGGGTCCGGCTCCTTCGGCAAGATGTATGTCCGCACCATCCTGGAGCGGTACAAGCCCCGGCGGCTGATCGTCTATTCCCGTGACGAACTGAAGCAGTTCGAGATGGGCCAGTCCTTCAACGACCCCTGCATGCGCTATTTCCTGGGCGACGTGCGGGACCGGGATCGCCTGATCCAGGCCATGCGCGATGTGGACTTCGTCATCCACGCCGCCGCGATGAAGCAGGTCCCGGCGGCGGAGTACAATCCGACCGAATGCATCCGCACCAACATCCACGGCGCGGAGAACGTCATCCACGCGGCCCTGGCCAACAATGTGGAGCAGGTCATGGCCCTGTCCACGGACAAGGCGGCCAACCCGATCAATCTCTACGGCGCGACCAAGCTGGCGTCCGACAAGCTGTTCGTGGCCGCCAACAACATGGCCGGCAGCCACCGGACCAGCTTCGGCGTGGTCCGCTACGGCAATGTGGTGGGCTCACGCGGCTCGGTGGTCCCGTTCTTCCAGAAGCTGATGAACGAGGGCGTTACGTCCCTGCCGATCACAGACCCGCGCATGACCCGGTTCTGGATTTCGCTCCAGCAGGGCGTGGACTTCGTGCTGAAGAATTTCCAGCGCATGCACGGCGGCGAAATCTTCGTGCCCAAGATTCCTTCGGTCCGTGTGGTGGATCTGGCCACGGCCATGGCGCCGGAGCTGGAGCAGCATGTCATCGGCATCCGCCCGGGCGAGAAGCTGCACGAAATCATGTGCCCGGCGGACGACAGCCACCTGACCCTGGAGTTCGATGATCACTATGTGCTGTCGCCGACCATCCGGTTCCACCGGGGCGACATCGACTATGCCGTCAACCGTATGGGTGAGAAGGGCACGCCGGTCGCGCAGGGCTTCGAATACAATTCCGGTTCGAACGAGATTTTCCTGACGCCGGAACAGATCGTCGAATTCAACCGCGCCGCCCTCGCGCGGGGCGCCTGATCGAATCCCTGTCACGCGGTCGAAGTCGGGCGGGGCGTGACGCCATTACCTGGCCGGATCCCGGGCCGGCTGGACTGCATCCAGCCGGCCCGGTTTTCTGTCTGACCGTTCCACGCCTGAGCGGAAGGCTCAGGCCGCGGGCTTGATGAACTCGAGGTGGTACAGCGAGGACGGGTTGAAGATGTTGCCGATGGCGGCGAAATCGTATTCCCGGCGCACCACGCGGATCTTCTTGTTGCGGTAGGCCTGACTGATGATGCTGGTCAGGTTGATGTTGTAGTCCAGCCGCCAGGACCACCAGGCCGCGTTCTCCAGCTGGCGCCGGGCGCTGAACACGTCCTGGGCGTTCAGCTTGCCGAGGTCCTCGAAGAAGGAGCCGTCCTTCTGCTTGCGCCGGGTGATCAGAATCGGGTCCCGCTGCCAGCCGGTCGGTTCGATGTGCACCAGGGTCACCTTGGCGCCCAGCTTGTGCAACATGTCATAGAGCTTCGGATCGATCAGATCGACCTGCTCGATGGAGTGCCGGGTGAAAACCAGCACGTGGCCCTTGGCCTCCTTGAGGAAGGAGATGTCCGGCTTGCGATAGTCGAAGCTGTGCGCGTGATAGTCGATGGCGCCGTCATGGGCGGCCAGGCGTTTGGCGGCTTCCTGCCCTTCATCCGTATATTCGGCGCCGTGGTAGGCGATGGTTCTGGAGCGCGTCCGGCCCAGGCCCACATAGATCTGGAACAGATTGACCGACCAGCCGCTGCCCAGTTCGACGATGGCGGTGGTGTCGGGCCGCACGCATCCCATCAGGTAGCGGATCGGGCTGATGGTGGAGGTGGAGTAGCGCCCGGCGATCACGTCCGGATAGTGGAAATTGTCGTCGTAGGTGCGGTCGATGGCGTCGAGGATGGCCTTGCCCAGCGGCTGCACCAGTTCGCGGGTCCGGTAGAAATGGTTGGGGTCCTTGCGGCCGATGTCCAGTTCGCGCAGGTCGGCCAGAAACGTGGCCAACTGGTCGTCGGGCCGCTTGGTGATGAACTCGTCGATCTTGTCCGAGATTTTCTGCCAGGCGACGCCCTGACTCTTCTTGGTCCTGCCTTTCGGCGCCGGGGCGGGCGTCGGCGTCGGGCTGACCTGCGGCGTCGGGTCGATGGTCTCAGTCACGAACGTCTCCAGCATGCGGATGTGGCGAAGGGCTTGCAGGGTCGGCGCCGGTCAGGTCGCGAACCCGCGCGGCGGTGATGACCGACGAGAAACAGGGAGGGCCGTACGGTGTGGTCATGGCGCGTGCGCGTTTTCCATACGGAAGCGGCCTCCCGCACCCCTTAACCGTTGAAGCTGTAGTTTAGGGCTTCCTCGCGCGTCAAGAACGGCGGGGACCAGAAGTCCCGGCGGGGCGGAAAATTCGCCTCGCTTCACCGCCGTTTACCCTGTATTCCCGCCTCGTCTCGCAATCCACCAGAGGGAACCTCATGTCGCGCTTTGTCGAGCTCACCCACGAAAACGGCAGCCCATTGTCAGTGAACGTGGATCTGGTTGTTTCCTTCGCGCCCCTGGGCGGCGACACCCTGCGCGGGACGGTGATCAGCTTCGGCTACAGCGCCGGCGACAAGAACATGACGCGCAACGTCCGGGTCGTCGATCCATACGAAGAGGTGACCGCCAAATTCTCGCAGGCTCGCTGACCCTGACGGATGGCCCCGCGCCAAGGTTACGGTTGCAAGCACGTCTGCCCCGTGCATCCTGAGCGAAACCCATAGGCGGTTCTGAATGGTGCTGACGGATCGGTTCAGGGATGACTTGCGGCAGGTTCAGGACGCCGGCCTGTCCAGCCTGCGCACCATTCACGGTCTGCTCCTTCGTGAGTCCCGCACCCGCTATGGCCGCCGCTCGGCCGGCTATGTCTGGGCGCTGATCTCGCCCATGATCCTGCTGGTGGTCATGATGGTGGTGTTCAGCGCCATCGCGCGTCCGGCGGGCGCGGGCGAAAGCCTGGTGGTGTTCTTTCTGACCGCCATCATACCCATCTTCTTCCTGCGCAACGGCATCACGCGGGGCGGGAACGCCATCCGGGCCAACCGGGTGCTGATGCAGTATCCGCAGGTGAACGCGTTCGAGGTGATCACCGCGCGCACCCTGCTGGAGGCGCTGACCTACTTCATCGTTCTGGTGCTGTTCGTCCTGATCATGTTCGCCTTCTTCGGCCTGCCGTTCACGGCCTGGATCGACCAGCCGCTGCCCATGCTGCAGGCGGGCGGGACCCTGCTGCTGCTGTGCTACGGAGCGTGTTTCCTGAGTTCGCAGATCGGGCGCGCCTTCGATCCCTGGAACGAGCTGACCGGCCCGATCGGCCGCATCCTGCTGCTCACCTCGGGCCTGTGGTTCACCCTCGGCAGCTTGCCGCCCGAGTTCCTGGCGATCGTCCAGTACAATCCGCTGGCGCATGTGGTCGAGTGGATCCGCGACGCCTCGATCCGCGATTTCCAGAGCGAACTCTACAATCCCTGGTATCCGCTCTCGTTGGGGGTGCTCTTTCTGGCCGCTGGTCTGTTCATCGACTGGCTCTACCGCATCAGCGGTTATGACCTGCAGCCCTGAGCCCGCGCCATGATCGAACTCATCGACGTCGAAAAGTCCTATCGCACCCGGTTCGGCAAGCGGCCGGTCATCCGCCCCACCAATCTGGTGTTCTATCGCGGATCATCGACGGCGGTGCTGGGCCTGAACGGGGCGGGCAAGTCCACCCTGCTGCGCCTGATCTCGGGCGTCGAGCGGCCGGATCGGGGCGAGATCCGGCGTTCGGTGACCGTGTCCTCGCCGCTTGGGCTGACGGGGGCGTTCCACCGCACCATGACCGGCGCGGAGAACCTGAAATTCGTCTGCCGGATCTATCGCAAGGACGTGGAGGAGGTCACCGCCTTCGTGCGCGAGTTCACCGAACTGGGCCCTTATTTCTACGAGCCCATCGACAACTATTCCTCGGGGATGCGATCGCGGCTGTCGTTCGCGCTCAGTCTGGCGGTGGACTTTCAGGTGTATGTGATCGATGAAGGATTGAGCGTGGGCGACGCCGCCTTCCGCAGAAAGGCGCAGGAAGCGTTCGCCGAGCGGCGGGCGCGGTCCGACATCATCATGACGTCTCACAGCATGTCGACAATTCGCGAATTCTGCACCCGCGCCGTGGTCATGGACCGGGGCGAGGCGGTGCCGTTCGAGAGCCTGGACGCGGCGGAGGATTACTACATGGAAATCGTGGCCAGAGGGCGCGCCGCATGACCACCATCGAGGTTCCGGCCAACAAGGGTCTGGACAAGACCCGCCGCAGACGGACGATCCTGGCGCGCTCGGCGATCCTGTTCATACTGGGGCCGACGATCCTGTACGCCCTGTATCTGCTCCTGCTGGCGCCGGCCCAGTATCAGACCTCGACCTCCTTCGCCGTGCGCGGCGCCGAGGCGGCGCCAATGGACGCCCTGGGCGTGCTGGGCATCTCGGCCCCCACGTCCAACACCCTGGATGCGCGGATAGTGGAGGAATACATCCGGTCCCACGCCATGGTGGAGGGCCTGCGCGAGCGCTACGCCTTCAACGAGGCCTACGCCCGGTTCAGCCTGGATCCGCTGTCGATCCTGCCGCCGGGCGCGGACCGCGAGCGGGCCACCCGCTTCTGGCGCGACAAGGTGCGGGTGCGCCACGACCCGGCGTCCCAGTCCGCCCATGTGGAGGTCAGCGCCTATACGCCGGAAGACTCCCTGCGCCTCAGCCAGGGCGTGCTGACCCTCAGCGAGGAACTGGTCAACCGCATGTCGGACCGGGCCATGACCGACCTGATCGAGGCGGCCGAGCGCGAGATCGAGCGCAAGCGCGAGGAATACGAGGCCGCCCGAGACAGACTGGCGGAATATCAGGGACAGCGGTTCTCGGGCGTCGATGTCGCCACCCCGGCCCAGCAGGCCATGGCCCTGGTGGGCAGCCTGGACAGCCAGCTGGCCCAGAAGCGCACTGAACTGGCCACCATGAGCCAGACCTACCAGCCCGACGCGCCCCAGCTGACCGGTCTGCGCCGCGAGATCGCCGCCCTGGAGGCCGAGCGCGCCCGCGCCGTGCAGCGCGCCATGTCCACGCCGGGGGAACAGGCCTCGGGCCGTCAGATCGAGGCCCAGGCGGTGCTGATGGACTATGAGTTCGCCCAGCAGGCCTACACCACGGCCCTTCAGGCGGCCGAGAGCGTGCGCCGCCAGTCCATCAACGACCGCAAATACGTGGTCGCCTATGTGCCGCCGCGCGAGCCGGAGCAGTCCAACTGGTGGCGGCGTCTGGGCAATGTCTTCGCCGTGCTGATCGGTTCGGCCCTGCTCTGGGGCGTCGGCGCCCTCATCTATTCGATCATTCGGGATCACATGGAATGACCGGTTCTCGCTTGCTGAAGATCGCGGCCCTCGTCGCCGCCCTCATGGCGCCGGCCGGTCTGGCCCAGGCCCAGACCGGCGCGGCGGCGCCGACACGCACGGCGCCGGAGCAGGCCGCGCCCCAGGGGCCCGAAGCCCTGGTCATCCAGGACCGTCGCGGCGAACGCCCGCCGCCGCTCGGCGCCGACATGTTCGGGGGCGAGGCTCCACAGGCCTCCTCCGCGGTGGTGGACCCCGACTACATTCTGCAGCCCGGAGACACGGTCCAGGTCACCCTGTGGGGCATGGTGGAGGGAAGCCACGAGCTGACCATCGACGCCCAGGGCAATGTGGTGGTGCCGGGGGTCGGCCCGATCCGGCTGGCGGGCGTGACCGCGGCCCAGGCGCCCGTGGTGGTCGAGCGCGCCAGCCGCCGCATCTACAATGAAGGCGTCCAGGTCTACGCCACGCCCATCACGACGGCCTCGACCCGGGTTCTGGTCACCGGCCCCGTGGAGCAGCCCGGCGCCTTCCCCGGCGCCTCGGACGACGCCCTCATCGTCTATCTGCAGCGCGCAGGCGGCATCGATCCGACCCGCGGCAGCTATCGACGCATCCGGGTGCTGCGCGGGGGCGAGGTGATCGCCCGCGCCGATCTCTATGACTTCCTGCGCGAAGGCATGCTGCCGCGGGTCAGCTTCCGCACCGGCGACGCCATCGTGGTGGAGGAGCAGGGCTCCATCGTCTCGGTCAGCGGCGACGTGCGCGCGCCGTTCACCTTCGAACTGGCGGGCCAGACCGGCCAGGGCGGCGAACTGATGCAGTTCGCCCGGCCCCAGCCCGGCGCCACCCATGCGGCGGTGTTCGGCGTGCGCGACGGCCAGCCCATCAGCGCCTACATCCCTCTGAACCAGTTCTCGGCCTTCACCCTGATGGACGGCGACCGGGTCCAGTTCGAATCCGACGCCCGCCCCGCCAATGTGCTGGTGCGGGTCGAGGGCGCCCATGGCGGCCCGTCGGTCTTCACCGAGGTGCGGGGGACCACGGTGGCCCAGGTCCTTGCCCAGGTGGCCATCGACGCGGACGCGGACATGGAGGCCATCCACCTGCGCCGCCAGAGCGTGCGCGAGGCCCAGCGCCAGACCCTGAACGAAGGGCTGGAGCGTCTGGAGCGCACGGTGCTGCTGTCGCCCGCCCGTTCGCCCGCCGAGGCCCAGTCCCGGGCCACCTCGCTGGCGTTCGTGACCGAATACATTCAGCGCGTCCGGCAGGTTGAACCGCTCGGCATCCTGGCCCTGGACGGTCAGGACCTGAACCAGGTGCGGGTGGAGACCGGCGACGTGATCGTCATTCCGCGCCGCTCGCAGGTGGTGACCATCGCCGGCGAGGTGAACGCGCCCCAATCGATCCTGGCCCAGTCCGGCCAGTCGGTGTCGCAATATGTGCGGGCCGCGGGCGGCTACACCCCCCGCGCCGACCGCCGCAATGTGCTGGTGTTCCGTCAGGACGGGCAGCTGCGCGAGGGCGGCCGGGCCATGCCGGGCGACCGCATCCTGGTCATGTCCAAGCCGGATTCGACCCTGCTGCCGTTCCTGCGCGACCTGACCCAGACCATCTTCCAGATGGCCGGCGTGCTGGTGGCGGTGGACCGGTTCAGCGACTAGGCCGGAGCGGCCGGGACACAGCGCCCGGCCGTTTCAGCCCGCCTTCTTCTTGCGCGCGCGGCGCTGGTCGCCGAATGCGCGCAGGGCGTCCAGCTCCCAGGACTCCCACGGCCGGACCAGGCGCAGGTGCATCTCGGCGGTCAGCCGTTCGTCGTCGGAGGCCTGGGCCAGATGTTCGGCGGCCAGGCCCTGTTCGGCCGGAGTGCGCCACACGCGCCGCCGGTCCGCGATCTCGAAGCCTGCGCCCAGCATCAGGGCCGTCCAGGCCGTAGGGGTCAGGAACCCGTAGCCGGGGGCGTCGGGTCGGGCGCTTCCGTCCCCGCAGCGCAGGCGCACCAGCATCTCGCCGCCGGGCCGCAGCAGGCCGTAAAGCTGGGCCAGGCGATCCTCCAGCCCCGCGAGCGGAACAAGGCCGTCCAGCTCGCGCCCCAGGATCAGATCGACCGAGCCTTCGTCCAGGGCGTCCAGGGGGGCGAGGCCGGTCTGAAGGTCCAGGCCCGGGATGTCGCGCGGCCGCCAGGTCGCCCCGTCGCCTTCGCCGCTCCAGTAGGCGTGCTGGTCGAGGCCGAGGGCGGACCGCGCCCGTCCCGTGGCCGCCAGCGCGCCCAGCAGGCGACCGTCGCCGCATCCCACCTCGAGCACGTCCGCGTCCTCGATCAGGGGTGAGAAGGGCGCGAACAGCGCGTTCCAGAGGGCTACCGCGTCTTCCCACGCGGCCTGGTCGGCCGGGTCCCTGTCCTCGGGCCGGGGCAGCACGACCTGACGGCCGGTGCGCAGGACTTTCTTCGCCTGGTCCAGCAGACTCATGCCTCGTCTCCGGATTTTCGCAGGATCAGCCGCAGGGTTCCCGTGGCCAGTTCAACCGGATCGTAGGCGGCCAGGCGGGCGGCATGCAGGTCGGCGTAGTCCCGGGGCAGGCTCTGGCCGCCGAAGCCGTCGGCGGCCTCCAGCGTCAGCCCGGAGGCGCGGATCAGCAGCATCCAGGCGGCGGCGGGCAGAGGCGCCCGGATCGGCAAATCCTCGCCCAGCTCCCCGGTGCGGGCCAGATGGGGAAACAGAAGCGAGTCGAACTCGGCGGCCACCGGGGCGGCGAGGGTGTCGATCGCGACGGCCAGAACGCCTGCGGGGGCCAGAAGATCGACCAGGGCCTCGAGGCGGTCCCGGACATGGGACAGGTCGCCGGTCTCCAGGCCTCCGCCCGCAAGGATCAGGTCGAAGGCGCCGGGCCGGGCGGCCGCGAGATCCGCCAGGGAGTCCGGCGCGGTGTCGAAGCGCGCGCGGGGCGGCGGACGGTCAGGGTGCAGCAGGGTCAGGGACCCGGGGGTCAGGGCCTCCTGGGCGGCGCGGGCCAGGTCCGGTCCCTGCGGGCCGAACGCCAGAACGACGCCGGCCCCCGAGGGCGCGCCCAGCGATTTCCAGGTCCTCACCAGCGCCTTGACGGGAGACAGAGCCGGGCTCATGCGGGCGTCGCCTTCAGGGCTTGCAGCAAGGCGGCGTCATAGCGTCTGACGGCCGAGGGGCGGAACCGTCGGGGGCCGCGCCTCTGCTCGACCAGCGGCTCAAACGCCTCCCGGGTCTCTGCCCAGGACCGAAGATGGCCGGGCGTGAAGGCCGAACGCGGATTGATCGCGGCCACGCCGGCGCGGCCCAGCCCGGCGATGAGGGCGGTCATCATCTCGACCTTGATCTCGTCCCGGTCGGCCAGAACCGGGAACCCGTGCGGACTGCGCTCCCAGCCGGCCTCGGCCCAGGCGGGCAGGCGGTCGGCCATGGCCTGGTTCCAGGCCTCCGCCTGGGCCGCCGAGCGGACCATGGACCTGCGCAACAACTCAATGGGTTCGATGCGGGCCGTGATCAGGCCGTCCGGGCGGGCCAGGGCCGCGGCTGCGGTCAGGTCCGAGGCCGCATCCGCCGCCATGGCGTCCGCGGCGTTCAGGGCGTGGCGCACCACCCGGTCCCTCTGATGGGCGGGGGTTGAAAGCGCCATGGACGCGGGAATGACCAGCAGGTCGTCATAGGCCGCGAAGGGGGCCGTTCTCCAGCGCATCCAGGCGGGCAGGCCCAGCTGTTCCGCCCGGTCCGCCAGCACCACCTTCACGCCCAGACGCCTGGCCTCGGCAAGGGTGTCCGCGCCCAGCAGTCCGGGGCCGAAGCTGAGGGCCCCGGGCGCCTCGCCGACGATGGATTCGTAACGGGCGCAAGCGACAGATGTGGCGGCGACGTCGTTCATCTCCGCCAGGTCGCCGGACAGGCCGCGCCACGGTTCGGGATTGACCATCAGCCCCAGCCCATGGCCCCGCTTTTTCAGGGTGTCCGTGAGGCGCCGGACCAGGTCGTCGCCCAGCGCTTCTCCGGCCAGGACATCAATGAAGAACAATCCCTTGAGAGCGTTCGCCTCGAGGGCGAGAACGACGCTTTCCACAGCCGCCGTTCCGTCTCCCGCCCACCACTGGCGCGCCGCCACGTCGCGAGGATCGGCCAGGGGCGCCAGGTCGGGCCGGGCCGTGACGTCCACGGCGATCAGGAGGGTGGAGCCGGTCGACACCGCCTCGGAAGCCAGCCGGTCCGGCCGTCCGGGCGCGTGACGCGCGGGCGCGCCCCGGATCGTCCTGGTCTCGTCGGCCGGCAGAGGCACGGGGCGCTCGGCGCGCTCGTCCGCCGCCACGATCATCGCGGTCCTGACCGCCAGGCCCTTGCGGTTGCGCCATCGGCCGCGAACCCTGGGCAGGATGTCGTACTCGAACTGACCGTCCCTGAGCTGGCCCGGAGGCAGCAGGAAGCGGGGCTCGGCCCGGACCATGTCCACCAGCGGGCGATCGACGTCGGGCTTTTTGACCAGCAGGCGATACTGGTCGGCGCCCGGCGCCGCATCGCCGATCAGCAGATCCTCGGCGGGCGTTTCGAAATCGTCGCCCAGCCGCGGGATCGGCGCATAGTCATGCAGCCGCGCGAAGCGCGCCTCAGGGTCATCGACGGGGCGGACCATGACGCGAAAGGCCAATTGGTCCGGCGTCAGACGGAAGTCGGGCGGCAGGCGGCATTCGGTGCGAAAGCCGTCATAGATCGACCGCCGCTCGCCCGTGTCCTGATTGCGGACAATGACGCGATACTGCTGGTTGGGCCCGGCGGGCTCCCAGCGAAGGACGGGATTGGCGGCGCGTCGACGGATGGTCTTCAAGCGGCCGGCTCCTGGGCTGGCGGACGCTGAGCACGCTCAGCGCCCGGCATGGCTGCGTCCAATGCGGATATCGACGGCCGCGCCCGGGGTCAATCAGAGCGACCCTGCCTCAGGCCGCCTTCAGCGCCCATTGGGCATAGAGATCGTCCAGGCTGGCGGCGGCCCGGGACCAGGTGAAGCGCCGCTCGACGTCGCGGCGGGCGTTGCGGGCGACGGCCATGGACCGGTCCGGCGTTCCCATCACCTCGCCCAGCAGGTCGGTCAGTTCGCCCACGTCGCCCTTGTTGAACAGGAAGCCGTTCTCGCGGTGGATCAGGGTTTCCGAGATGGCCGAGACGTTGGAGGCCACCACAGGCAGCTCCATGGCCATGGCCTCCAGCGGTTTCAGCGGCGGCACCAGCTCGGTGACCTGCGCCGGGCGCCGGGGATAGACCGCCACATTCATCAGCGAATACCAGCGCGGCGCATCGGTGTGGGGCACGCGGCCGGGCATGATCAGGTGGTCGGACACCCCCATGACGCGCGCGGCCTCGCGCACCTCGCGGAAGGCCGGTCCGTCGCCGACCAGCAGGGCGCAAACGTCCAGGCCGTCCTGACGCAGATGGGACAGCGCCGTGATCAGATCGACCAGGCCCTCATAGCCGGTCATGGAGCCCAGGAAGCCGAGCACGCGCCGGTCATCCAGGCCGATTTCGCTGGCCAGGGCCTGATCGCGCGGGCGCGGGCTGAAGACCTGAGGGTCCACGCTGTTGGGCACGACGGTGATCTTGCGGCCGTCGACCCCGCGGGAGATCAGCTCGTTCTTGAGGCCGTTGGAGATCGCCACGACCGCGTCGGCCTCCTGGGCTACACGGGTTTCCTGGCGGCGCTGGAACTCGAACCGTTCGGAGCCTTCCCAATGCGGCGTGCGCGCCGCGCTGGTCAGTTCCCAGAGCCCGCGCACTTCATAGACGAAGGGCAGCCCGGCCTTGCGTGCGGCCATCAGGGCGGGCGCCGCGTTGACGTGGTTCGAAGCGGCCTGGACCACGGACGGCCGGACCTTATGGATATGCTCCAGCAGGGCCTGACCCGCGTCGTCGCAATAGCGATCGAACGGCGTGGCGTTGGACGGCGGCCCGGCAAGGCGGGAATAGACGACGCCGTCGACTTCCTGTGCGCCCAGCCGCCCGGTCACATGCTGGGCGTCGTTGCGGTCGGCGGGATAGCCGGGCCGGGTCACGGCCTCCACGCGCCAGCCCTGGCGGCTGACCGCCTTGATCAGGGAGTGGGTCCGCGCGGCGTAGCCGGTGACGTGATGGGGAAAGGAGCTGGCCGCCACATAGAGCAGGGAACGGTCCTTGACCGGCTTGATGGCGCGTCGCGCCGGGACCGCCAGGCCGGACCGCTGGATGCGGGCCAGGCCTTCGATCAGATCGCGACGCAGCCGGGCGTTGGCCGGCATGGTGACGTGGGCCTCGTCGAGCCGGCGGTACAGCGCCAGCGGCTCCTCGATCATGCCCGCATTGTAGAGGATTCCGGCCAGCCACAGAATCCGGTGCGGGCTGGGATCGTGCTCCACCGTACTGCGCGCGAGGGCGATGCTCTTGTCGAAGTCGACCAGCTGCAGCGACATGGACAGGTCCGCGACCAGGCGCATGGCGACCTTGGGATCGCGGCACTCCGCCAGGGCGGCTTCGATGATCTCGTCGGCGCGCATGTCGAACACACGCAGGCTCAGCTGCTGGAGGCGCACCGCCGTTTCGGGATTCAGATTGGGGTCGCGGACCGCTGACCGGCCGCGCCGCTCCAGCGACTGGCGGCGAAGACGCAGCAGTCCGGCCGGCAGATCGACCAGCCCCCGCCAGGTCTTGGCCCGGATCAGCAGATTGCCCAGCTGGAACGAGATGGTGTCCTTCAACCGCTCGTTCTCGGCGGACAGGGTCATCACCTTCAGGCGAAGCTGAGCGGCCTCGGCCGCCAGTTTCATCATGTGTTCGCTTGAAACGTCGATGGACGGACCCGCGGCAGCGCCTGACACCGATTCAGGGAGCCGATCTCTCACGAAGGCCGCAGAACGGTGAATGCTGTCGGGCAAGCCGCGCCTCGCAGGAAAAGTTCTTAACGTATCGGTTGTGTCACACGAAAGCGTGATTGACCACCGGCAGACGGCCCCGGGCCTGTATTGGCTTCCGGCCTGTGCCACCCACGCCACGCCGTTGGCGAGCAAAACCGTTCAGGAACAGGATGTCCTAAAAGGTTCCTGAGGCGGCAAGCCAAATTTCAGCGGGTTTCGTCCGCCGTTTCGAGCGTGATGGGCCGGGGCTCTCCAAGCGGACGCACCTCAGCGTAAAGACCCGCGCCACGACCCTGGTCACCGTAAAAGCGATCCCCCGAACGCTTTTCCCTGAACCGCTGGTTGGCTCCAGGCCCCTTGAGGTCCTGACTGGTTTCCATCGTCACGGCTTCCCCTCCCTCTGACTCCGGATCCGACGGGGCCGGACTCTTAGTGATCTGGTAAGGATGCGCAAGCATTTATCGCGCCACCGCAAGTCTTCGTCAGGCAGGCGAATCCGAAATCAGGATTTCAGGATTTTTGCGGCCCGGTCGAGGTCGTCCGACGTGTCTACGTCCACCGACCGATGCTGGTCCATGACGTGATAGGCCGTATCCGGAGCGATGAAGGCGCCGCCGATATTGAGGTGGTCCCATTTCAGCACATAGACCGCGCCATTGAGGATGAGGGGGTGTCCATATTCGGACGCGGGGCGCAGCACGCCGCCCTGACCGATCATGAGCACATCCGGCTTCGGCGCGGGGGTCACGCTGACGGCCGTCGACCGGTCCTGATCGCGGCACAGGGTCAGGGTCTGGTCGATGTCCCCGGCGGTGCGTAGCGGCGAAGTGGGCTGGAGCAGGACCAGATGGGAGAAGGCGCCGGGCTCGTCCTGGTCCGCCCAGTCCATGGCGTGGCGCACCACGTCCAGGGAGGACGCCTCGTCCGTGGCCAGTTCGGCGGGCCGCAGGAAGGGAACCTCGGCGCCGCCCGCGCGGGCCGCCTCGGCGATGGCGGGATCGTCGGTGGAGACGATCAGGCGGTCTATGCCTCGGGCCGCCAGCCCCGCATCGATGGCGCGCTGAAGCAGGCTGCGGCCGTGCAGGTCGGCCAGGTTCTTGCCGGGCAAGCGTTTGGAGCCGCCGCGCGCGGGGATCAGGCCGAGGACGCGGCTTCGGCTCATGTGGCCGCGGCGGCGAACACCGCCTCATAGTCGCTGCGCGCCAGCTCGAAGTCCGGCGGACGGCCGATGTCGATCCAGTATTCGTGAATGGGGAAGGCGCCGACGGTGTCGCCCCGGTCCGACAGGGCGGCCAGCAGGGTGGGCATGTCATAGTGGCCGGTGTCGGGCACCTGTTTCAGGGCGTCGGGGCCCAGCACATAGATCCCGGCGTTGGCGAACCAGCGGAAGGTGGGCTTTTCGCGGATGGAGACCAGACGGTGGCCTTCGGTCTCCACCACGCCGAAGGGGGCCTCGAACCGATGCTCCCGCACGCAGACGGTGGCGGCGGCCTCGTGATCGCCGTGGAAGTCCAGAAGCTGGGCGAAGTCCAGCCGGGTCAGCACGTCGCCGTTCATGACCAGGAAGGGCTCCTCGATGGGCTCGTCCAGCAGGGCCAGGGCTCCGGCGGTGCCGCGCGGTTCGGTCTCGCGCAGATAGGAGATTTCGACGTCAAAAGCCGAGCCGTCGCCGAAATGGCCCTCGATCACCTCGGCAAGATAGTTGACCGCCAGACGGAAGCGTCCGAAGCCCTGATCGCGCAGGCGCTCGATGATGGTCTCCAGCAGGGGCCGCCCCGAAATGGTCAGCATGGGCTTGGGGGTGTGGCGGGTCAGGGGGGCCAGCCGCGCGCCGCGTCCGCCGGCCATGATGACCACCAGATTGTCGCGCCGGCCCGCGTCGCCGTAGTGCTCGGGATACAGGCCCACCACCCGGCCCGCCCGGTCGATGACGGGGGCCTGGGTCGCGCCGCGCACCTCCAGTTCCGCCTGGATCTCGGCGGGGTTCTGGCCCCGGCGCACGGCCACCGGCTCGGCGTTCATGGCCGTTTCGACGCCCGCCTCCATGGGCGTCATGCGCAGCAGGGCCCGACGCACGTCGCCGTCGGTCAGGGAGCCGCGCAGCCGCCCGTCCTCGTCGATGACCACCACCAGCTGGCCGCGCACGGCGTCCAGCCGCTCGATGGCCTCGCGCAGGGTGGCCTGATCGGACAGCAGATAGGGGGCCAGTTCACGACGGGTCATGATGGGCGCTCCTCGGGAAAGGATTTTTGTCTGAGGCGGTCGTCGATGGGCTCGGCGGCCAGGCGGGCGGCGATGCGCGGGCCTGCGCGGCCGTCGCCGTAGGGATTGGCCACGCCTGTCAGGCTGGATCGGAAGGCCGGGTCCAATGCGCGGGTGAGGGCCTGCCGCACGGCGACGGGATCAGCGGCGGCGTCGAGGACGTTGGCGCCCCGGTCACGGCCCTTCTGGCGGTCGCCCACATTGACCACGGGCAGGGCGAAGGCCGCCGCCTCGATGATGCCGCTGGACGAATTGCCCGCCATCACCGCCGCGTGGGCGAGGGCCGGGGCGTAGAGGGTGCCTAAACTGGGGATCAGGTGAATGGCCGTCTGCCCCTCGGCCCAGTTGCGGATGCGCGCCGCCTGTCCCGCCCCGCCGGGGTCGGCGTTGACGCCGGTGAACAGGACCGGGCGCCCGGTTTCCGACAGGGCGGTCAGCAGGGCCTCAAGCCCCGCCGCGCCCCCGTCCGCGGTCAGGGTCTCCGGGTGCCAGGTGGCGAGGATGAATTCGCCCGGATCGGCCATCTTCAGGGCGCGGAACAGGTCCGCGCGCGGCATGGGCGGCGCCGACATCAGCAGGTCCAGCCCCGGCGCCCCGGCGAGGGTGATGCGCCAGTCCTCCTCCCCCATGCGGATCAGGCGCGCGGCTGCGGCTTCGGTGGCCGGAAAGTGCAGATGGGACAGTCTGGTGATGGCGTGGCGGAAGGCGTCGTCCATGGCGCCGAGGGTCAGTTCTCCACCGTGCAGGTGGGCGATGACCGCCCCCGCCAGCGAGGCCGCGCCCGCCGCCGCCAGGGTCTCGTAGCGATCGCCGGTCAGGACGATGATGTCGGGTCGCTCCTCGGCGAAAACCCCGGCGAAGGCGGCGGTGAGGGCGCCCATGCGGCGGCCCAGATCGGCGGGGCCGTCCCCGTCCATGTGCGCCGGAATGCGACGGGTGGGCACGCCGTGATCCTCAATCTGGCTGTCGGGGCCGAGCGGATCGTCCACGACGATCGCCACGGCCTGAACCCCCGCGTCCTCCAGCGCACGGCCCACCACCGCCGCCATGGCGCGGTCGGCGCGGGAGACGGAGACCACGCAGACCGTTCGCGTCATGTCCCTGCGGGCTCCACATCGGCCCAGGACACGGGCTCGTCGGGCTGCAGCGCGCGGGTCAGGCGGTGACCGATCAGGCGCGGTAGATCGTCGGGCGGAGCGCCGGTGCCCGGACGCTTGCAGCCCAGATGGGCGGCGGTCAGCACGGTCCCGGCGGGCAGGGCGTCCAGCGCCACCACGCTGCGCCGGATGCCGCTGATGTTGGCGGCCTCGGACGGGCGGGGGCGCTTGACGCCATCCCCCAGCATGGACTCGATCCGGCGCACAGCGCGGACCAGAGCCGCGAAATCGTCCGGCGCCATGGAGGCGGCGTGGTCGGGCCCGGGGGCCTTGGTGTCCAGCGTCAGGTGCTTTTCGATCACCCGGGCGCCCATGGCCGTGGCGGCGACGGCAGCCTCGGCGCCAAGGGAATGATCCGACAGGCCGACCACGACGCCCAGATCGTCGGCCAGGGTGGTCAGGGCGCGCAGGTTCATCTCCGCGTCCGGGGCGGGATATTCGGAGACGCAATGGAGCACGCACACCGGCGGATCGCCCTCGGCCCGCACGGCGGCGAGGGCGTGGCGGGCTTCGTCCAGGGTGCTGGCGCCCGTGGACAGGATCACCGGGCGGCCCGTCTTGCCTGCGGCGGTCAGGAAGGCGGAATGGTTGACCTCGCTGGAGCCGATCTTGACCACGGCCATGTCCAGATCGCCGGTCAGATAGGCCAGGGTGTCGAAGCCCTCGGGCGTGGACATGAACATCACGCCCGCCGCCTCGCACGCGGCCTTGAGCCGGGCGGTGTCCTCCAGCCCGATGCGCAGGCGCTCCAGCAGGTCGTAGAAGGTCTCCTGAACGCCGGTGGTGCGCTCCAGATAGTCCACCTTGTGACTGAACCGGCCGACGATCTCGCCCGGCAGCCAGGTCTGGAACTTGACCGCATCGGCGCCCGCCCCGGCGGCGGCCTCGATCAGGGCGAAGGCCTTGTCCATGTCGCCGTCGTGATTCACCCCCGCCTCGGCGATGATGAAGACGCGGTCGTCCCAAGGGGCGTTTCCGGGCGCGCGCATCATGTGGCGTAATCCTGCGGGCGGTACAGATGCAGGTTGTCGCGGATGAAGGCGACGGTGCGCTCAAGTCCCTCCTCCAGCGACACGCGCGGCGCCCAGCCCAGGGCCTCGCGGGCCTTTGAGGCGTCGGCGATCAGGCGGTCCACCTCGCTGCCTTCGGGGCGCAGGCGCTGCTGGTCGGTGACGATCTCGATGTCGCGGCCCGCCGCCCGGCCGATCATCAGGGCCAGGTCGCCGATGGACACCTCGCGACCGCCGCCGAAGTGCAGGGTCATGCCCTCGATCCCGGGCACGGCGGCGGCGCCCAGGAAGGCGTCGGCGGTGTCGTCCACGAAGACGAAGTCGCGGGTGGGGCGGGTCGCGCCCAGATTGACCGTGGTTCCGCTGAGCGCCTGCACCGCCACCGCCGGGATCACCGCCCGGGCGCTCTGGCGAGGGCCGAAGGTGTTGAAGGGGCGCAGGGTGACGGCCGGGACGCCGAACGACAGGTGGAAGGACTCCACCAACTTGTCCGCGGCGATCTTGGAGGCCGCATAGGGGGATTGGGCCTGGAGCGGATGCTCCTCGGTCATGGGGGTGAAGCGGGCGGTGCCGTAGACCTCGCTGGTGGAGGTGTTGACCATACGGGCGACGCCGCACTCGCGCACCGCCTGCAGCACATTGAGCGTGCCCAGGGTGTTGACCCGCACATAGCTTTCGGGCGCGGCGTAGGAATAGGGAATGGCGATCAGGGCGCCCAGGTGCAGGACGATTTCGCAGTCCCTGACCGCATCCATGACCGAGTCCCGATCGGCCAGATCGCCGCGCCGGATGTCGACCTCGGCGCGGACGGGCGAGGTGTCCAGCCACTCGGCCGTGCCCGACGAGGTGTAGAGCACCAGCGCGCGCACATCGGCACCGGCCTCGACCAGCCGCTCGCAGACGCGGCTGCCGATGAAGCCGCCGCCGCCGGTGACCAGCACCCGCTTGCCCTTCAGGGAAGCGATGGGATCGACCATGTGAATTACGCCCCGGACCGCGAATCGCCTTGGGTCAGTCTAGCCCGGCGCCTCCCCACACAATCCTTAACGGGGCGCCGACGAGGTCCTATTTCGCAGGTGCGAAGAAAAATGCCCCCCAAGGGGTCAACTTCGGGGGCGGTCACGCGTTAGGGTGCGGGGACAAGCCAGACAGTTCATGAGGATCATGCTGACCGACGCCGCCCATGCCGTGACGCCCCTGTCGCCGCCGCCCGCCTTGCCGCAGCGGCCGGCCCTGTTTCTGGACATGGACGGGGTGTTGGCGCCCATCACCGCGACCCCCGAGGGCGTCGGACCCGACGGCCGTCGAACCCGCGTGCTGGGCCGATTGCTGGAACGGCTGGATGGCCGGCTGGCGGTGGTGAGCGGACGCACCATCGCCGAGATCGACCGCATCTGCGAAGGCGCCGTGCCTTGTGTCGCCGGGATTCACGGGCTGGAACGGCGCGGCGCCGACGGGCAGGTGCGGCGGCTGGCGCCCCATCCGGACATGGCGCAGGTGCATGAGGCGTTGGTGGCATTCGCGCGCGACCGGCCGGGGGTCCTGATCGAGGACAAGGGGCTGGGCGTGACCCTCCACTACCGTCAGGCGCCGGATCAGGCGGACGCGGCGCGCGATCTGGCGCGCGCCCTGGCCGAGCGCCACGGCCTGACCCTGCAGCCCGGCGACATGGTGCAGGAGCTGAAGACGCCCGGCGCCGACAAGGGCCGCGCCCTGGCCGCCTTCATGGAGGAGGCGCCGTTCAAGGGTGCTGTCCCGGTGATGACCGGCGATGACCTGACCGACGAGTTCGCCTTCACCGCCGCCGCCGGACGGGGCGGGTTCGGGGTGCTGGTGGGCCCGCCGCGCGAGACAGCGGCCCTGTACGGCCTGAACGGCCCCGAGGCGGTGATGGACTGGCTCGAAACCCTGGCGGAGCGCGCATGAACGGCAACCGACCCAATCTGGACCTGGCGCCGATCGGCAACTGCGCCGTCTCCAGCCTCATCGACCGGCAGGGGCGACACGTGTGGTCGTGTGCGCCGCGCGTGGACGGCGATCCGGTGTTCTCGGCCCTGATGGATGGGGACGACCCGCAGCACGGCTTCTGGTCCATCGAACTGGACGGCCAGAAGCATGTGGAGCAGGCCTATGTGCGCAACACCCCGGTGCTGCGCACGGTGCTGACCGCCGAGGACGGGGCGGCGCTGGAGATCATCGATTTCGCGCCCCGCCACGCCAAGCACAGCCGCACCTATCGCCCCATCGCCCTGGCCCGCATCATCCGGCCGCTGCACGGCGTGCCCCGCGTCACCATCCGCATGCGGCCCGCCCGCGACTGGGGCGCGCGGCCCGCGCCGACCACTTCGGGCTCGAACCATATCCGCTATCACTGCACGGACCTGACCTTCCGTCTGACCACGGACTGTCCTGTGTCCCATGTGCTGGACGAACGCACCTTCCGGGTCGAGCGGACCCTGTCGTTCTTCTTCGGCCCCGACGAGGGCTATGATCAGGAAGTGGGGGCCGGCGTCGCCGCCGCCCGCGAACGGACCGAGGACTACTGGCGACAGTGGGTGCGGACCCTGTATCTGCCGCTGGACTGGCAGGAGGCGGTGATCCGCGCCGCCATCACCCTCAAGCTGTGCGCCCACGAAGAGACCGGCGCCATCGTCGCGGCCCTGACCACCTCGGTGCCGGAGTTTCCCGAGAGCGGGCGCAACTGGGACTACCGGTTCTGCTGGATCCGCGACGCCTATTACACGGTGCGGGTTCTGACCCGGCTGGGCGCCATCGACATCCTGGAGAACTACCTCGCCTATCTGCGGAACCTGGTGGACAACGCGGCAGGGGGGCACGTGCAGCCGGTCTACGGTGTCGGGCTGGAGGGCGCGATCACCGAGCGCATCGTCGATACGGTCGAGGGTTATCACGGCATGAAGCCGGTGCGGGTGGGCAACCAGGCGCACGAACATCTGCAACATGACGTATACGGACAAATTGTCCTGCCGCTGGTGCAATCCTTCTATGACCAGCGCCTGCTGCGCCCCGGGTCGGTGGAGGATTTCCACGCCCTGGAGCAGGTGGGCGAGCGCGCCTTCGCCGTGCACGACCAGACCGACGCGGGCCTGTGGGAGTTCCGCACCATTGCGCGGGTGCACACCTATTCCTCCATGATGTGCTGGGCCGCGTGCGACCGTCTGGCCAAGGCTGCGGACCAGTTGAAGCTGCACGATCGGGCCGAGGTCTGGCGGGAGCGCGCCGGGATCATCCGTGCACGGATAGAGAAGGAAGCCTTCGTGCCTGAGGAGGGCCGCTTCGCCGCCAGCTTCGGCGGGACCGAGCTGGACGCCTCGCTGTTGCAGATGGTGGAGCTGGGCTTCCTCGATCCACAGGACCCGCGTCAGGTGGCCACCTTCGACGCCATCGAGCGTGACCTGAAGAAGGGGCCGTATCTGTTCCGCTATGTGGAGCCGGACGACTTCGGCGAGCCGGAGACGGCGTTCAACTTCTGCACCTTCTGGTTCATCGAGGCCCTGCACATGAACGGGCGCGCGGACGAGGCGCGCGAGATGTTCGAACAGATGCTGAGCCGCCGCACCAATGCGGGCCTGCTGTCCGAGGACATCTCCCTGGGCGATGACGAACTGTGGGGGAACTACCCGCAGACCTATTCCCTTGTGGGGATCATCAACTGCGCCGTGCTGTTGAGCCGTTCCTGGACGGATGTGAGATGAGTCGCCTGATCGTCGTATCGAACCGTGTCTCCGCGCCGAAGGATGCGGGGGAGAGCTCCACCGGCGGGCTGGCTGCGGCCCTGTCGGCGGCGCTGCGGCGATATGACGGCATCTGGTTCGGCTGGTCCGGGGAGACCACCGAGACCTTCACCGGCGAACTGAAGATGGAGGATCGGGCCGGGGTCACCGTGGCCCTGGTGGATCTGGAGGCCCAGGATGTCGAGGAGTATTACAACGGCTACGCCAACAAGACCCTGTGGCCGCTGTTCCACCACCGGGTCGACCTGACCGCCTATGAGCAGTCGTACGGCCAGGGCTATGAGCGGACCAACGCCCGCTTCGCCGAGGTGCTGGCGCCCCTGATCCAGGACGACGACATCGTCTGGATCCATGACTATCACATGATCCCCCTGGCCCGGGATCTGCGGCGGCTGGGGATCAGGAACCGGATCGGCTTCTTCCTGCACACGCCCTGGCCGGTGCGCCAGTTGCTGGTGACCCTGCCGTTTCACCGCAGGCTGGTGGAGTCCCTGTTCGACTACGACCTGCTGGGATTTCACACCCAGGAGTGGCTGGACCTGTTCCGCGACTACGTGACCTCCGAGGCCGGCGGACGGCAGGTCGGCGACAACGGCATGGAGGCCTTCGGCAAGACGGTGCAGGGCGGGGTCTTCCCCATCGGCATCGACGTGGACGGCTTCATCGCCGCGCGGGACTCGGCGCTGGGCCAGCGCACCTATGACCGCATGGCGGCGTCCTCGGCGTTCCGATCGATGATCGTGGGCGTGGACCGGCTGGACTACTCCAAGGGGCTGGAACAGCGGCTGCTGGGGTTCCAGCAGTTCCTCGAGGACAACCCCTCCATGCGCGGCGAGGTGTTCCTGCTGCAGGTGACCCCCATCTCGCGCGACGAGGTGGACACCTATCAGGACCTGCGGGCGCGGCTGGACGCCCTCGCGGGCCACGTGAACGGCGCCTATGCAGATATGGACTGGGCGCCCGTGCGCTATCTCAACCGCACCTATCGCCGGGATCAGCTGGCGGGCATCTACCGGGCGGCCAGGGTGGGGCTGGTGACGCCCCTGCGCGACGGGATGAATCTGGTGGCCAAGGAATATGTGGCGGCCCAGAACCCGGAGGACCCGGGCGTGCTGATCCTGTCGCGCTTCGCCGGAGCGGCGGAGGAACTGCGCGAGGCCCTGATCGTCAATCCGTTCGCCCGGGAGGAGGTGGCCCAGGCCATCCACCGCGCCCTGACCATGTCGCGGGATGAACGCATCGAACGCTGGACCGCCCTGATGGCGGCGGTGCGGGCCTCGGACGTGGCCATCTGGCGCGACGATTTCGTCCGCACCCTCACCGCCCTGCCGGGCAAGGGCGAGGCCGCATCGGATCCGGACTGAAGCGGTCAGTTCCCCGCTATGATGCGTAGCTGCTCAGACGTGTTTTGATTTATGCGCAGTGAAAGCGTGTCGTAATCAGTCCACCACGCTTCTGAATCCTCATTTCTTTCAACTTCAGAAGCGGCCCTGATCAGCAAATTTTCTCCTTGCTGAACAAGGATAAACGCCTCTCTTTTCAATGGAACGAGCCTGTCGATCAGGGCCGCCTGTTCGACGTCTGTGGTCCCTGTGAGGATTTCTCGCTCCAGAGCAGCCAGCCCCTCCTCCACATTTGCGGCGATGCTCTCCGCGCGGCTGCGGATTTCGTCACGTGCTTGTCTTTGGGGAACAAGTCCGTTCAGAGCCTTGAGTTTAAATGAGACACCTTCCGTGAGCGCAGCTGAGGCATAGGCCAGATGTTGCTGCGATTGTCCCGGCGGGAACATTGCGGCCTGCGTGCGGAGAGAGAGCGCCTGTCCATCCATCATCAGCACAGGCCCATGAATCAGGGCCTCGATCCCCCGGTCAACAGCCCCCCGTTCTCCCGCTTCCAAAGAATCCGAGACTTCGATAAGCGACACCAACATTGCTTCAGCGGTGTCGGCCTGCTCGCTCAGCGTGTCGACAAAGCTGTTGATCTGGCGATCGGAGAGTTCGTTTCCAGACGCCCTCAAACCTTGAATCTCGACGGAGGCTTGCCGGATGACGGCGAGGGTCTGATCAATCTCGGGGCGACGAGCCCGGAGCGTATCCCTCCAGAGTCTGGCGCTGGCGTCCGGTTCAATGAACTGACTGGAGAAAAGACTTCCCAACGCGGTCTGTATTTGCAGCCCCGCGTCCAGCAATCTCGCCATGACCGCGCCCTGGTCCGCAAGCGTGCGCTCCTGGGCTGCGGCCCGAGCCATCATTGGCGCCGGGATACTGACAGTCCCAAGAGCCACTATAAAAATTGCTAGAATGACCTTGCGCATGACCGCCCCCCCAACTGCTCGCAGCGACCTTACCGCATCGTCGGAATGACGAAACTGGAGTCCGCGTGCTCCAGCTCCGAGTCCGGCCAGCGGGCGGTGACGGTCTTGGTCTTGGTCCAGAAACGGACGCCTTCCATGCCGTGCTGGTTGGTGTCGCCGAAGGCCGAGCGCTTCCAGCCGCCGAAGGTGTGATAGGCGACCGGCACCGGGATCGGCACATTGATGCCCACCATGCCCACATTGACCCGGGCGGCGAAGTCGCGGGCCGCGCGGCCGTTCTGGGTGAAGATGGCCACCCCGTTGCCGTACTGGTGCTTCGAGGCCAGCGACAGGGCCTCCTCGAAGTTCTCGGCCCGCACGATCTGAAGGACCGGGCCGAAGATTTCTTCCTTGTAGGACTCCATGCCCGGCTTGACGTGGTCGAACAGGGACGGGCCGATGAAGTAGCCCTTCTCATGGCCCTGCAGGGAGAAGCCGCGGCCGTCGATGACCAGTTCGGCGCCGTCCTTGACGCCCTGGTCGATCCAGCCCTCGACGCGCGTCTTGTGGGCGGCGTTGACCACGGGGCCGTAGTGGGCCTCTGCGTCAGTGGAGACGCCGACCCTCAGTTTCGGGATTTCCGCGACCAGCCGTTCGCGCAGGTCGTCGGCGGTCTTCTGGCCCACGGGCACCACCACCGGCAGGGCCATGCAGCGTTCGCCCGCGCTTCCGAAAGCGGCGCCGGTGAGGTCCTTGACCACCTGGTCCATGTCGGCGTCGGGCAGGATGACGCCGTGGTTCTTGGCCCCGCCCATGGCCTGGACGCGCTTATGGTTGGCGGCGCCGGTCTGGTAGACATAGTGGGCGATGTCGGACGAGCCGACGAAGCTGACGGCATGGACCAGCGGATGGGTCAGGATGGCGTCCACCGCCGTCTTGTCGCCGTGGACCACGTTCAGCACCCCGGCGGGGGCGCCCGCCTCCATCATCAGTTCGCCCAGACGGACCGGCACCGACGGGTCGCGCTCGGACGGCTTGAGGATGAAGGTGTTGCCCACGGCGATGGCCACGCCGAACATCCACATGGGGATCATGGCCGGGAAGTTGAAAGGCGTGATGCCCGCCACCACGCCCAGCGGCTGGCGCATGGAATAGACGTCGATGCCGGGGCCGGCGCCCTGGGTGTACTCGCCCTTCAGGGCGTGGGGGATGCCGCAGGCGAACTCGATGACCTCAAGGCCGCGCTGGATGTCGCCTTTGGAGTCGGCGATGACCTTGCCGTGCTCGGACGACAGCATTTCGGCCAGCTCGTCCATGTTCGCCTCGACCAGGCGCTTGAATTCGAACATCACCCGGGCGCGGCGCTGGGGATTGGTGGAGGACCACGCTTCGAAGGCGTTCTGGGCAGCCTGGACGGCCTTGTCGACTTCGCCTTCGGTGGCCAGCTGGACCCGCGCCTGCACCTCGCCGGTGTTGGGGTTGAAGACGTCCCCGAAGCGGCCCGAGGCGCCCTCGAAGGAAGCCCCGTCGATGAAGTGGCGAATGTCGCGCATGTCCTGAGTGTTCCCTGATCTGGTTGTTTGGCGTCGTCTTAAACCCGCCAGGCGCCCGTGGCCAGCGGAGCGGCTGAGGAAGACCCGCATGGCGGTTTGACACGGCCGGGCGGCGCGGGTTCAGTGCCCGCCGGGGATGGAGGGGACGAATGCGGGATCAGGTCGATTCGACCGGGCAGGGGCGCGCGCACCGGCGCCGGCTGCTGTTCATTCCCGGCTACGACCCCCGTTCTCCCGCCGCCTATCACCGCATGTGGACCGAGGAGGCGCCGAAGCAGGCGGCGGTGTCCGGCGCCGTGATCGCGGTGGAGCGCAAGCACGCCGACGGCGATCATGCGCTGGGCTGGACGGTGCAGACGGTGATGGACGGGCGCGCGGCGGAGACCCGGGTCACCCTGCTGCGCTGGGACGATCTGGTGCGGGCCTGGTGGCTGAGAGGCGAGCGGCGGGTGATCATGGCCATGCCCCGTTGGGTCGCGGCCATGGCCGGGGCGGGGCTCTATGGCCTGACGCGGCGACAGGCGCGGGCGCTGTGGCTGTGCCTGATGACGCCGCCGGTGATCCTGGGCGGGCTGATCGGGCTGATGGCTCTTCTGGCGCTGGCGGCGGGATTGATCACGCCCTGGGCGGCGCTCCCGGTGGTCGCCGCGGCGCCCTTCGTCATCGCCTGGCTGTGGCGGCGCATCGACGCCAAGGTGAACTGCGGCTGGGTCAGCCAGTGCTTTTCCTACATGGCGCGCATCGCCGCCGATCCGCCGCCGGAGCAGGCCGCGCGCTGCGACCTGTTCGCCGAACGCCTGATCGCCGCGGTGGACGAGGGCTGGGCCGACGAGGTGGTGCTGGCGGGCTTCAGCCTGGGCGGCAACCAGGCGGTGCGGGTGCTGGCCCGGGCGCTGGAGATGCGGCCCGATCTGGGACGCGGGACCACGGCGGTCAGCCTGCTGACGCTGGGGCAGGGCCTGTGCATCCAGGCGGCGCTGGGGGACGAGACGTTCCGGGCGGCCTTGAGGGCCGTGGCGGCGGCGCGCTCCGTCGGCTGGGTGGACGCCACCTCGGCCTCGGACCCGGCCTCGGCCTGCACGCTCCATGCGCTGCACGGGGTGGTCCCCGCGCCGGATCCGGACCGGCCGGAAAGACGGGCGCCGCGCTTCCACAAGCTGCTGACGGACGAGCATTTCCGCGCCATCCGCCGCGATCCGCTGGCGTTCCATTTCCAGTACCTGAAGGCCACCGATCTGCCCGGCGGCTACGACTGGTTCGCCCTGGCGGCGGGGCCGGACTTTCTGATCGAGCGGAGCCCGGCATGAGTTTGTTCACCCCGCCGCGCCCGGCCACGGCGCCGGAGAAGCGCTCGACCCTGACCCAACGCATCGCCCTGTTGCGTTCCGGGCTCGGGACGTTCCGCGAGGGCAGCTACGGCCAGAAGATGGGCCGCCACGGGTTCCGCACCCTGCCCTTCTTCAAGCGGCGCTGGATCTTCACTGTGCGCGATCCGGATCTGGTGCGCGAGGTGCTGGTCAGGCGGGCGGAGGACTTCCCCAAATCCGGCCTGATGGACGCCATGCTGCGGGCTCTGACCGGCTATTCCATCTTCGTCAGCAACGGCGAGATCTGGGGGCGGCAGCGGCGGCTGATCGATCCGGCGCTGGAGCAGGCGCGGGTGCGCGACGTCTTCGCCCGCATGCTGGAGGCGGCCACCGTGGCCACGGCGCGCATGGAGGCCCTGGCCGACACGGGCGAGCCGGTGCGGGTGGACATGGAGATGACCCGCTTCGCCGCCGACGTGATCTTCCGCACCATCTTTTCGGAGCCCATTTCGGACGCGGCGGCCGAGCGGGTGATCGCCGCCTTCGAGGTGTTCCAGGGGGTGGCCTACGCCCACGGCATGCTGGGGCTGGCCAGGGCGCCGTCCCGCATCCTGCCCGGATGGGGCCGCGCCCGGCGGGCGGCGCGGATCATCCGCAAGGCCATCGACGAGCCGCTGCGGCGGCGGCTGGCGGACCATGCGGCCGGACGGCCGACGCCGGACAACGACATCCTGGCGGCCCTGATCGGCGGGGTGGACCCGGTGACGGGCACCTCGTTCGACGGCGACGAACTGCTGGACCAGATCGCCATGCTGTTCCTGGCCGGGCACGAGACCTCGGCCAGCGCCCTGGCCTGGAGCCTGTATCTGATGGCCGAGGCGCCCGAGGTTCAGGCGCGGGTGCAGGCCGAGGCCGACGCGGTGCTGGGTGACGATCAACCCGCCTTCGAGCACATGAAGCGGCTCGGCTTCACCCGCGACGTGTTCCGCGAGGCCATGCGGCTGTATCCGCCCGTGGCGTTCCTGGCGCGGGACTGCCCGGCGGGGGACCGGCTGGGCAAGAGGGACATTCCCCCCGGCTCGGTGGTCATGGTCTCGCCCTGGCTGAGCCATCGGCAGGCCGAGCGGTGGACCGAGCCCCACGCCTTCGACCCGGACCGGTTCGGCTGTCCCGAGGGCAAGGCGGCCATGGCGGGCGGCTATTTCCCCTTCAGCGTCGGGCCGCGCGTGTGCCCCGGCGCCGCCTTCGCCCTGCAGGAGGCGGTGCTGGTGCTGGCCATGCTGAGCCGCCGGCTGCGGTTCGAGGCCGACCCGGCCTGGACCCCTGTGCCGGTGGCCCGGCTGACCCTGCGGTCCGCGAACGGGGTGCAGCTGAGGGTGTTCAGGCGGGGCGGCGGGTGAGACTCCGGGACGGAAAAACAGTGCAATGAGAGTCTCACTTTTGCGGAATTGTTGAGCAGAAACAGCGGCGCTGATTTTTGTGAGTCTCATCAGGCTTCTTGCCGCCGGGCGACTGGACGGAAGGGCGGGGTGCTGTTTTCCGACTCCGCGTCCGCCATCTGGACCCCAGCCTTCGCTGGGGTGAGCGGTGGCCCCTGGTGAGACTCCGGGGCGAAAAAACAGTGCAATGAGAGTCTCACTTTTCCGGAATTATTCAACGAAAACAAACCAGTCGGAATTTCGCTGAGGTGTGGAGTCTCATTCGGGGCCTCTCCTGTTCATCGCAGCGCGAGATCGCTGCAGAGGCAGTGTAGGCGCGCTGGAGGGAAGGGGGACGAAACAGGGGCGCCCGCAGCGGCGAGGCCTTGCACGGCAAGGGACTGGATGCAGGAAATGGGGGATTAACGGGCGGGCCGACGGCCGATCGACCAACCCCCGTCATGGCCGGGCTCGTCCCGGCCATCCATACGCGCGCTTCAGCAAGCGGAACCTCGGTGGTCCCGTCGCCGGGTCCACCCCACAGGTCCGGGCGTATGGATCACCGGGACAAGCCCGGTGATGACGACGGAGAGAGCGTGGGCGCCTATTCCGCGTCCTCGCCGAGGTGGCGGTCCAGCCAGCCGAACACCTCGGTGTGCCAGCGCAGGCTGTTGCGGGGCTGGAGCACCCAGTGGTTCTCGTCGGGGAAGTAGAGGAACTGGCTCTCGATGCCGCGGCGCTGGAGTGCGGTGAAGGCGGCGATGGACTGGTCGGTGGGCACCCGGTAATCGCGGCCGCCCTGGATCACCATCATGGGGGTGCGCCAGTTCTGTACGTGGTTGACCGGATTGAAGGTCTCGTAGGTGGCGCCGGACTCCCACGGCGTGCCGCGGTTCTCCCATTCGGTGAACCACAGCTCTTCGGTGGAATAGCCCATGAAGCGGGTGTCGAAGACGCCGTCATGGTTGACCATGCACTGGAAGGCGTCGGGCCAGTTCCCGGCGATCCAGTTGATCATGTAGCCGCCGTAGGAGGCCCCCAGCGCACAGGCGCGGTTCCCGTCGAGGAAGTCCCAGGTCTCCAGCGCATGGGCCCAGCCCTTCTGCAGGTCCTCCAGCGGGCGGTCGCCCCAGTGACCGGAGATGGCGTCGGTGAATTCCTGGCCGTAGCCGACCGAACCGTGGAAATCGATCATCACCACCGCATAACCCGCGCCCGCATAGGTCTGGGGGTTCCAGCGGTAGGACCAGTAGTTGCCGAATGAACCCTGCGGCCCGCCGTGGATCAGGAAGGCGACCGGATAGGTCCCGCCCTCCACATAGTTTGCCGGCTTGATCAGATAGCCGTGCACCGTATTGCCGTTCCAGCCCTCGAAGGTGAACTGCTCGGCCTCGCCGAAGGCCAGATCGGACAGTTGCGGATTGGGGTCCAGCACCAGCCGGGGCATTTCGCGGCCCCGGTAGGTCTTGGCGTAGAGGGCGTTGGGGTGGGTCAGGCTGTCCAGGGCCAGGATGAAGCCTGACGGGGTCTGCTGGACGGCGGCCACATGGCCCTCGCCGGTGATGGGGATGACCGAGCCGGAGGTGACGTCGATCTCGAACAGCCGGACCTGACCGGTGTCATAGGCGGTGGCGTACAGGCTGCGGCCGTTGGCGGACCATTGCAGGCTGTCGGGCGACCGGTCCCAGTTGGCGGCGACCTGGCGCACCTGGCCGGTGGCCACGTCGCGCAGCATGATCTTCCACTGATCGGCCTCGAAGCCCGGGCGGCTCATGGCGCGGTAGGCCATGGTGCGGCCGTCGGGCGAGAACACCGGGCCGTCGTCCCAGGCGGGGTTGTTGTCGGTCAGATTGACCCGCTCGCCCAGGCCCTCGGCCGCGATGGGCTGGAGATAGATGTCGAAATCGGTGGACCAGGGCTCGCTGGTCCCGGCCTCGCGGGCGGCGAAGACCACGCCGTTGCCGTCGGGGGTGAAGGTGAAGGCGCTCTCGTCGCCGAAGGGGCGCGAGGGGGTGTCGCCGTCGAAGTCGCGGGTGGCCCAGATCGGCTCGCCGTCGGCCACGCCCTGACCGCTCAGGTCCAGCACGAAGACGTGGTTGCGCGTGCCGTCGCTCCACTGGTCCCAGTGGCGCACGAACAGCTGGGTGTAGAGGGTTCCGGAGTTGTCCGGCTCCTCGTCCAGGCGGGCGGCGGTGCAGGCCAGGTCCGGGCAGTCGGGGAAGACGGCGGCGGCCACGGCGATGCGGTCGCCCGCGGGGCTGAGGCGATAGGTCTGGACGTCCACGGGCAGGTCTGTGACCTGGACCGCGAGGCTTCCGTCGGCGTCGGTGCGCCAGACCTGCGACGAGCCCGAGCGGCTGGACAGGAAGAACAGCTGGCCGTCGGCGCTCCAGCGGGCGGTGTTGGCGCCCTCGTCGGAAATGGGCAGGCGGCGCGGTTCGGCCTCGCCGTCCAGATCCAGGATGTAGAGGCTGGTGGAGCCCCCGGCCAGCGGGGTGGCGCGCAGGGCGTAGACCACCTGGGAGCCGTCCGGCGAGACGCGCGGATCGGACAGGCGGTTGGCGTTCAGCATGTGCTCGTAGGTGAAGGGCTGCTGCTGCGCCGCGGCGACGGCGGGCAGGACGAGGGCCGCAACGGCGGCGGCGCAGACGAGGGCGGTTGGACGCATGACGATTTCCCCAGAGCCGGATGTGCGGCCACGGTTAGCACGGGGGTGCGCCCGGCGGAAACTGGACTCGCCCTGTCCACCCTCCGCTCATCCCCGCGTTGGCTGCCACGCGCCGCCCTTCGGGTCGCGGGGATGAGCGGAAATAAAGAGGCGATTCCCCCGCTTGCCCCGGCGCACGGCAAAGGCGAAACTTGCCGCCTCATGGTTCTCGCCGCCGCCCCCCACATCGTTGACCAGCTGATCGCCGAGCGTGCGCCGCGGCTGACCCGGTCGCTTGTCTGGCCGGTGGTCAAGCCGGTCCTGTACGGGCTGCTCAGCTATGCCCCCGCGCGCAGCATGGCCGATGCGGTGGCGGTGCGGTCGGGCGTCGATGCGCTCGCCTATGTGGCGGACCTGCTGGATCTGGAGGTGTCGGCCCTGCTGCTGGAGCGGCTGCCGCAGACGGGGCGCTGCATCGTGGTGGCCAACCATCCCACCGGCATCGCCGACGGACTGGCGGTGCACGAGGCGGTGCGGCGGGTGCGGGACGACGCCATCTATTTCGCCAATGCCGACGCCCTGCGGGTCTCGCCCCGTCTGGGCGAGGTGGTCATTCCGGTGGAGTGGGTGGAGACCAAGCGCACCCGCGAGAAGACCCGCGCCACCCTGGAGGCCGCCCGTCGCGCCTTTGAGGAGGAGCGCTGCGTGGTCATGTTCCCGGCCGGACGGCTGGCGCGGGTCAGCAAGAACGGGTCGCTGACCGATCCCCAATGGGCGGCCACGGCGGTGTCGCTGGCGCGCAAATATGAGGCGCCGATCATCCCGATCCATGTGTCGGGGCCCTATTCGAAGCTGTTCCACCTGTTCGACCGCTATTCGGCCGAGATGCGGGACATCACCCTGTTCCACGAGATGCTGAACAAGCGCGGCAAGCCCTATCGTCTGATCGTGGGCAAGCCGGTGGACGCGCGGCGGCTGGACACCGATGCGGCGCGGGCGACCTACGCCCTGAAGGCGTTCACCGAACGGACCCTGGCCAGCCAGCCGGATGCGGACTTTGCCTGAGGCCCGCCGGATCCTGCTGGCCGACGCGGAGGCCACGACGCGTCTGGGCGCGGCCATCGCGCCGATGCTGAAGCCCGGCGAGGCGGTGCTGCTGTACGGGCCGCTGGGCATGGGCAAGTCGACCCTGGCCCGGGGCCTGATCCGCGCCCTGACCACGCCGGACGAGGATGTGCCCAGCCCCACCTTCACCCTGGTGCAGTTCTATGAGAGCGAGCCGCCGGTCGCGCACTTCGACCTGTACCGGCTGACCCGCCCGGAGGAGGTGCTGGAGATCGGGCTGGACGACGCGCTGGATACGGGCTGCGCGGTCATCGAATGGCCGGAGCGGCTGGGGGACGATCCGGCGGAATTCCTCGGGCCGGACCGACTCGTCATAGAGATCGCCGAGGATGGGGACGGCCGGGTTGCGACCGTTTCCGGCGCAGGCGCGTGGAAGGACAGGATCCAGCATGTCGGATCGTGAGGCGGAACGGATCGAATTTCTCAAGGGCGCGGGCCTGGCCGACGCCCGGCGCGACCCCTTGCCCGGCGACGCCTCCACCCGCCGCTATGAGCGCCTGACCACGCCGACGGGCGCCAGCCTGATGCTGATGGATCAGGCCCCGGCGGCGGAAAGCCCGCCGTGCGACCCCGCCTGGACGCCGCAGCAGAGGCGGGCGGCGGGGTGGAACGCCACCGCGCGCCTGTCGGCCGGGCGCATCGAGGCCTTTGCGGCGGTGTCGAACCTGTTTCGCGGCGCGGGCCTGTCGACGCCGGAGATCATCGCCGTGGACGCGGGGTCCGGCTTTGCGGTGATCGAGGATTTCGGCGACGACCTGTTCGCGCGGGTGATCGAGGACGGGGAGCCGGCCGCGCCGCTGTATCTGGCGGCGGTGGAGGCGCTGGCGAAGCTGCATCTGAACGCGGTCATGCCCGACGTGCTGAGCGGGCCGGGCGGGGACTGGCCGCTGCTGACCTATGACGCCGTGGCGCTGCAGGGCGGCGCGGACCTGTTCGTGCAGTGGATGCCGAAGTTGAACCCGGCGCTGGATTTCGGCGCAGCGGCGCTGGCCGAGTGGGACGCGGCGTGGGCGCCCATCGCGGCCATGGGCGAGGCGAAGGCCTGGTCGGTGGCGCACCGGGACTATCACGCCGAGAACCTGATCTGGCTGCCGCAGCGGTCGGGCGACCGGCGGGTGGGCATGATCGACTTCCAGGACGCGGTGCTGGCCCATCCGTCGTGGGACCTGCACTCGCTGTTGCAGGACGCGCGCCGGGACGTGGCGCCGGAGCTGGAGGCGGTGGCGCTGGACCACTATTTTGCGTGCATGCCGGGCGTGGACCGCGAGCCGTTCCTGGCCGACTACGCCGCCCTGGCGGCCCTGAACGAGGCGCGCATCCTGGGGGTGTTCGCCCGGCTGATCGCGCGGGACGGCAAGCCCCGCTACCGGGCCTTCATGCCGCGCATGTGGCGGCATCTGGAGGCCAATCTGCAGAAGCCGGGCATGGAGGCGGTGCGCGGCTGGTTCGCGCGGCATGTGCCAGTGGAGGTCCGGACATGACGGGACCCAAGACCGCCATGGTTCTCGCCGCCGGCCTGGGCACCCGCATGCGGCCGCTGACCGACGACCGGCCCAAAGCGCTGGTGGAGGTGGGCGGCAAGGCCCTGATCGACCATGTGCTGGACCGGCTGGGCGCGGCGGGCGTGGAGCGGGCGGTGGTCAATGTGCACTGGTTCGCCGAGCGGCTGGAGGCCCATCTGGCGGCGCGCACGGGCGGGCCGGAGATCATCATATCCGACGAGCGGGCCGAACTGCTGGAGACCGGCGGCGGGCTCAAGAAGGCGCGGGGTCTGCTGGGCGATGACCCGGTGTTCGTGGCCAATATCGACAGCGTCTGGACCCAAGGTCGTCGGGATCCCTTGGCTAATCTCGTAAGTCTGTGGAATTCGAACTCTATGGATGCGGCTCTTCTGCTCGCCCGAAGGGAAGGGGCAATTGGCTTCGAGGGCCCTGGCGATTTTTCCATAGGCTTCGACGGCCATCTGCTTTTCCGAGGCGACAGACCGACCGTTCCGTATGCCTACATGGGCGTGCACATCACGAGACCTGATTACGCAAGTCAGGGACCAGATGGCCCGTTTTCCTTGAGCACCCTGTGGCGTCGATCGGAAAGGGAGTCGCGCCTTTACGGCTGCGTGTTGGACGGGGACTGGATGCATGTGGGCGACCCGGGCGCGCGGGATGAGGCCGAGGCCCGGCTGACGACCGCATGAGCCGCTTCGACCCCTTTGCGGGCGCCGGGGCGCGCTGGTGGTCCATCGAGGCGCACCGGCCGTTTCTGGAGGATCTGGCGGCGGGGGTGCTGGACTGGCTGGGCGAGGACGCGCCCGAGACCCTGAGCGACGCGGTCATCCTGCTGCCCAACCGGCGCGCGGCGCGGGCCTTCACCGAGGCCCTGACCCTGCTGTCGGGGGACCGGCCGGTGCTGCTGCCGCAGGTGCGGCCGCTGGGCGATCTGGAGGAGGACGAGCCGCCGTTCGCGCCGGGCGAGCTGGAGCTGGACCTGAAGCCGGCCATCTCGCCGCTGAAGCGCCGGTTCGAGCTGGCGCGTCTGGTGGCCGCCCACCACGGCGGGGCGGTGGAGCCCTTGCGCGCGCTGGAGATGGCCGAGGCGCTGGCGGCGTTTCTGGACTCCTGCCAGATCGAGGAGGTGGCCGACCCGGGCCGGGTGGCCGATCTGGTCGAGGCCGATCTGGCCGAGCACTGGCGTTCCACCGCCGCCTTCCTGGCCGTGGCGGTGGAGGCGTGGCCCCGGCGGCTGGAGGAGCTGGGTCTCAGCGACCCGGCGGCGCGGCGGGTGACCCTGCTGAAGCGGCTGGCCGAGGCGTGGGAAGACAGGCCGCCGGCCTTCCCGGTGATCGCGGCGGGCTCCACGGGCACCGTGCCCGCGGCGGCGGCGGTGCTGGGAGCCGTGGCCCGGGCGCCGTCGGGCTGCGTGGTGCTGCCGGGACTGGACCGAGACCTGTCCCAGACGGCGTGGGACCAGATCGCCGACGACGACGGGGAGCAGCATCCGCAGGGGGCGCTGAAGCGCCTGATCGGGCGGCACGGCATCGACCGGGCCGAGGTGCGGGCCTGGCCCGCGCGGGACACGGGCGAGAGCGCGCGGCTGGGCCGGGCGCGGCGCCGGCTGATCGCCGAGGCCCTGAAGCCGCCGGCCTCCACCGCCGACTGGACCAAGGCCATCGACGAGATGCGCAAGGGCGGGGGCGACCCCATCGCCGAGGGGCTGGAGGGCCTGACCGCCGTCACCGCCCGCACCGAGGAGGCCGCCGCAGCGCTGGCCGCCGTGCTGATGCGCGAGGGGGTGGAGACCGCAGGTCAGACTGTGGCGCTCGTCACGCCCGATCCGCTGTTCGCGCGGCGGGTGCAGGCGCGGCTGGGGCGATGGGGCCTGATGGCCGACTCCTCGGCGGGCTCGCCCCTGTCGGAGACGCCGGCGGGCGTGCGGCTGGCCCAGCTGGCGCAACTGGCCAAGGCCTTCGGAGCGGTTCCGCTGCTGGCCATTCTGAAGCATCCGTGGACCACGCTGGCCGGGCCGGACGAGATCGAGGCGCTGGAGCGCGAGGGTCTGCGCGGGGCGGGGCCCGCCGACTGGGACGCGGTGCGGCGTCGGCTGGAGGCCAACCGGCATCGGGCCGGCAAGCGCCGCAAGGACGAGGATCAGGCGCGCATCGATATGGCCCACGGTCTGGTGGACCGGCTGGAGGGCGTGCTGTCGGCCCTGACCGGCATGGACGACGCGACGCCCGCCGAGTGGGCGCGGGTCCTCTGCGAGGCGGCGGAGGCCTTGGGCGAAGGCGTTGAGGTCTGGCGCGGGCCGGACGGGGCGAGCGCGGCGCGGCTGATGGCTGCCCTGATGACCGAGGGCGCGGAGGCGGGTACGCTGAACGCCTCGGCGTTCGCCGAACTGCTGGGGCGGCTGATGGGCGCCGAGGTGGTGCGCACGGGCGGCGACGCCCACCCGCGCCTGAGAATTCTGGGGGCCATCGAGGCGCGGCTGGTGCGGGCCGACCGGGTCATCCTGGCCGGGCTGGAGGAGGGGGTGTGGCCGCGCGGCGGGGGGACCGATCCGTTCCTGTCGCGGCCCATGCGCAAGACCTTGGGCCTGCCGCCGCCGGAGCGCCGCATCGGCCTGTCGGCCCATGATTTCGCCCAGATCGCTTGCGCGCCGGAGGTCTATCTGCTGCACACCGAGCGCCGGGACAATCAGCCGTCGGTGAAGTCCCGCTGGCTGTGGCGGCTGGAGACGCTGGTGCGCGGGGCGTTCCCCGATGCGCCGCGCCTGCCGCAGCGGGCGGACCTGCACGGACTGGCCCGGCGGCTGGACGCGCCCGACGCCGATCCGCCGCAGACCCTGAAGCCCGCCGCGCGGCCGGCCCCGACGCCGCCGGTCGCTGCGCGGCCGACGAAGATGTCGGTGACGCGGGTGGAGGAATGGGTGCGCGATCCCTACGCCACCTACGCCCGCTTCGTGCTGAACCTGCACCAGATGGAGCGGCCCGACGAGCGGGTGGACGCGCGCCTGCGCGGCACGGCCATCCACAATGCCCTGGAGGTGTTCGCCCGCGAGTGGGAGACCCTGGGTGAGACCGGGGCGCAGGACCGGTTCCTGAACCGCTATCTGGCCGAGCTGGAGGCGGCGGGCATGACCCCGGCCGCGCTGGCCCGGGAGAAGGCGCTGGGCGCGCGCATGGCCGACTGGGTGACCGGGTTCGAGCGCGACCGCCGGGCGAAGGGGCCCCATGTGGCGCTGGAGGCTTACGGCCAGTGGTCGCCCATTGAGGGCTTCCTGCTGACCGCCCGGGCCGACCGCATGGAGGTGGCCGAGGGCCGCCTGTCGGTGATGGACTACAAGACCGGCGCCCCGCCGACCAAGAAACAGGTGGAGAGCGGGTTCAGTTCGCAGCTGTCCCTGACCGCCGCCATCGCCCGCGAGGGCGGGTTCGGGGCCGTGCTGAAGGCCGAGCCCGACGACCTGCTGTATGTGCGGCTGACCGGCCGCGACCCGGCGGGCGAGATCATGGACCGCAACGGCGACGCGGGCGCCGCGGCCCTCGCCGACGAGGCGGTGGAGGGTCTGAGGAAACGCATCCGCCAGTACGCCAGCCCGAGCCAGCCCTATCGTTCGCGCATCGCGCCGCAGTTCGCCCAGGCGCGGGTGTCGGACTATGACCATCTGGCCCGGGTGGCGGAATGGTCCACGGCGGCGGAGGGGGACGAATGATGGTCGGTTCGAACATCCTCCCCCGCTCGCGGGGGAGGGGGACCATCCGAAGGATGGTGGAGGGGGCGACTCCATCCGCCGGGTCCGGGGTTCGCCCCCTCCACCGCCTGCGGCGGTCCCCCTCCCCCATACGCTTCGCTTTGGGGGAGGATTAGATGCGCTCCCCCCAGGCCATCGCCGCTGATCCGGCGGTCAACGCCTTCGTCATGGCCAACGCGGGTTCGGGCAAGACCACGACCCTGGTCAACCGGGTGGCGCGGCTGCTGCTGGCCGGGTCGGCGCCGGGCGCGATCCTGTGCCTGACCTTCACCAAGGCGGCGGCGGCGGAGATGCAGCGGCGGCTGTACGAGCGGCTGGGCGACTGGGCGGTGGCGGGGGACGCGCGGCTGCGCGACCAGCTGGCGGCGCTGGAAGAGCGCGCGGCCGACAGTTTCGACGCCCATGACCTGTCCCGGGCCCGCGCCCTGTTCGCCCGGGCGCTGGAAACGCCGGGCGGGCTGAAGATCCAGACCATCCACGCCTTCTGCGAGCAGCTGCTGCGGCGCTTTCCGGTGGAGGCGGAGGTGTCGCCCCTGTTCCGGGTCATCGACGAGGCGGAGGCCGCCGACATCCGCCGTCGGGCGCGCGACCGGGTGGCGCTGGCCGACGACATTCCGGGGCTGGCGACCGCCTATCTGCACATGGCGGGCAAGCTGTCCCAGCCCGACTTCGAGGCCATGTTCGACCGCTTCGAGGCGAAGCGGGCGGAGCTGACCGACTATGTGGCCCAGGACGGCGGCGCGGCGACCCTGCAGGACCGGGTGGCGGCCTCGGTGGGGCTGGACGCATGGATCGAGCCGGAGGCGGCGGAGCGGGCGGCGGTGACGGCGCCGGGCTTCGACGCAGCGGCCTGGCTGAACGCGGCGGCGGCCTGCGCCCGGGGCGGCGAGAAGGGCGACCAGCCCATGGGGCTGAAGCTCCAGGCCGTGGCCGAGGCGGTGCTGAACGGCGACGCGCCGGTGGATGCGGTGCGGGAAATCTTCTTCACCGGCGCGGGCGAGCCCCGCAAGCGACTGGGGACCAAGGCGGTGGACCCCGCGACCCTGGACTGGCTGGCGCGCGAACAGGCGCGGCTGGTCGAGATCTTCGAGCGGGCGCGGGCGGCGCGGGTGGCGCTGGATACGGTCTCGGCGCTGGTGCTGGCCTACGCCTATGGCCGGGCCTATGAGGCGGCCAAGGCTGTGACCGGGGCGCTGGACTTCGCCGACCTGATCCAGCGGGCGCGCCATCTGCTCACTGACGGGCCGGGCGCGGCCTGGGTGCTCTACAAGCTGGACGGCGGCGTCGACCACGTGCTCGTGGACGAGGCCCAGGACACCTCGCCCGAGCAGTGGACCATCGTGCGGGCCCTGACCGCCGAGTTCTTCACCGGGGCCGGTTCGCACGACGGGGCCGCGCGCACCGTCTTCGTGGTGGGAGACGAAAAGCAGTCGATCTTCTCGTTCCAGGGCGCCGCGCCCGAGCGGCTGGCGGCCGAGGCCCAGGACTATGACCGGGCCATTACCGGGGTGGGCGGGGTGTTCCAGGGCGTGGAGCTGCTGCAGTCGTGGCGCTCCACCGCCGAGGTGCTGGCCGCCGTGGACGCGGTGTTTGCCGAGCCGGACCTGGCCCGCGCGCTCAGCCCCGGCCGGGGCGAGTCGGGGGAGGGCGCCGCGGCCCTGATCCGGCACCAGGCCGCCCGCGCCGACGGGCTGGCGGGGACGATCGACCTGTGGCCGCCGCTGCAGGACGAGACCGACGAGGAGCGCCGCGCCTGGGACGAGCCGCTGGACGCCTCCACCGCGCGGGGCGCCCGCCGTCGCGTGGCCGAGCGCATCGCCGACGAGATCAAGGCCTCGGTGGAGGCCGGGCACGCGGTGCACGACAAGAAGGCCGGGCTGCGCCCCATGGACTGGGGCGATGTGCTCATTCTGGTGCGTAAGCGCGGGCCCATGTTCGAGGAGGTGCTGCGGGCGCTCAAACAGCGGGGCGTGCCGGTGGCGGGGGCGGACCGCCTGACCCTGTCGGCCCATCCGGTGTTTCAGGACTTGCTGGCGCTGGGCCGGGTGGCCCTGCATCCCGCCGACGATCTGACCCTGGCCGGGGTGCTGCGCTCGCCCCTGTGCGACCTGTCGGAAGAGGCCCTGTTCGATCTGGCCCACGGCCGTGAGGGTTCGCTGTGGCGCGTGCTGAACGGGCGGGCTGAACTTGATCCGGCGCTGGCGGCGGCGCGGGATCTGATCGCCGATTTCCGCGATGCGGCGCGCAGCCTGACGCCGTTCGACCTGTACGGGCGCTTGCTGAACCGGCTGGACGGGCGGTGCCTGAGCGTGCGCCAGCGGTTCCTGACCCGGCTGGGGTCCGAGGCGGCGGACGCCATGGACGCCTTCCTCGATCAGGCCCGCGCGGCGGAGGGGCGCGGTCCGGCGGATCTGGAGCGGTTCTGCCACCTGCTGGCGTCGCTGGACCAGACCATCAAGCGCGAGATGGACGAGCCGCGCGGCGAGGTGCGGGTGATGACGGCGCACTCGTCCAAGGGGCTGGAGGCGCCGGTGGTGATCCTGCCCGACGTGATCTTCGAGGAGCCCCGTGGCGACGCCCTGCTGGAGACGGACGCCGGCGCCTTCCTGTGGTGCGGCTCGTCCGGCGAGGACTGCGCCGCCTCGCAGACGGCGCGGGACGCGCGCAAGCGGCGGGGCGAGGAGGAGTCGCTGCGGCTGCTGTACGTGGGCCTGACGCGGGCGCGGGACCGGCTGATCGTCACGGGACGCTACGCCTCCAACCGCAAGCTGGAGAACCTGAAGGCTTGGTGGGCGCCCATTCTGGCCGCGTTCGAGCGGCTGGAGGGGGTGCGCGAGGTTGAGACGGCCACGGGCGCGGCCCGGCGGTACGGGGCCGACCCGGTGGCCATGGCCCGGAGCGCTGCGCCGGCGATCACCGCCGCCCCGCCGCCCGCCTGGCTGACCACTGCGCCGCGCGCCGAGGCGTCGGAGCGTCGCATGGCCCCGGGCCGGATGGAGGACGCCGCGCGCACGCCGGCGCCGTCGCCCCTGTCGCGGGTCGGCGGGGGGCTGGGCCGCTGGCGGCGCGGGGAGCTGATCCACCGGCTGCTGGAGCGGCTGCCCGACGTGGCGCCCGAGCGGCGGGATGCGGCGGCCGTGACGCTGCTGGCGCGCGAGCCGGATCTGGACGACGCGCAGAAGGCCGAGATGGCGGCGGCGGCGCTGGGGGTGCTGGACGACGCGCGTTTCGCCGAGGTGTTCGGCCCGGCCTCGCGGGCGGAGGTGGCGCTGTCGGGATCGGCGCCGGAGCTGCCCCCGGGGGTGGTGGTGTCGGCGCGGCTCGACCGGCTGGTTGTGACGCCCGAGCGGGTGCTGGTGATCGACTTCAAGACCAACCGCCCGGCGCCGGACCGCATCGAGGAGGCGGACCCGGCCTATGTGCGCCAGCTGGCGGTCTATTGGGCGGTGCTGCGGCGGCTGTATCCTGACCGGACGGTTGAGGCCGCGCTGGTGTGGACCGACGGGCCGCGCCTGACGCCGGTTCCGGAAAGCCTGATGCGGCAGGCGCTGGGCGAGGCCCGTGGTTGACCCGGGGCTCCGGCGTCCCCACATCGTGACCCGCGCCGGAATCGCCTTAAACTGACCGGCCGCTCAGGAGATTGTTCATGCCCACCCTCAAGGTCACCGACGACAGCTTCGAAGCCGACGTCCTGAAAGCGTCCAAGCCCGTGCTGGTCGATTTCTGGGCGGAATGGTGCGGTCCGTGCAAGCAGATCGGCCCGGCGCTGGAGCAGATCGCCGACGACTACGCCGAGCAGCTGACCGTGGCCAAGATCAACATCGAGGACAGCCCCATGACCCCGTCCAAACTGGGCGTGAAGGGCATTCCGACCCTGATGCTGTTCAAGGACGGCCACATGGCCTCCATGAAGGTCGGCGCCATGCCCAAGCAGAAGATCATGGAATGGCTCGTCGAGGCCGGAGCCGCGAAGCCGGCGGAATAAGCGGCTGGAAACGGTCGGCCCGCCCCGCTAAGGAGCGGGCATGACCCTTCCCCCCATCCGATACGACGTCTGCGCCGTGGGCAACGCCATTGTGGACGTGCTCGCCCCGTGCAGCCCCGAATTCCTGTCCGCGCGCGGGCTCCAGCCCGGCTCCATGCAACTGGTGGACGAGACCCAGAGCGCCGCCCTGTACGACGACATGGCCGCGGGCGTGGAGGCGTCGGGCGGTTCGGCGGGCAACACCGTGGCGGGCGTCGGCTCCTACGGCGGGCGGGCGGCCTATATCGGCAAGGTGTCCGAGGACACCCTGGGCGACGTCTTCGCCCATGACATCCGTGCCGCGGGCGTGGCCTTCGACACCCCGCGTCTGGGCGAGGGGCCGTCCACGGGCCGCTGCCTGATCAACGTCACCGACGACGGCCAGCGCACCATGTGCACCTTCCTGGGCGCGGCCAACCAGCTGACCGCAGACGACATCGACCCGGAGATGATCGGCGAGAGCGCCATCGTCTATCTGGAAGGCTATCTGTTCGACCCGGCGCCCGCCCGCGCCGCCTTCGAGCGCGCCGCCGACATCGCCCACCGGGCCGGGCGCAAGGTGGCCATCACCCTGTCGGACACCTTCGTGGCGGCCCGCTGGCGCGCGGAGCTGCTGGCGTTCATCGAACAGTCCGCTGACATCGTGCTGGCCAATGAGGCCGAACTGGGCGCGCTGTACGAGACCGAGGACTTCGACGCCGCCTGCAGCCGGCTGGCGGCGATGGTCGAGGTGGCCGCCGTGACGCGCGGGGCCCAGGGCTCGGTGGTGATCAAGGGCGACCAACGGGTGGCGGTCGACGCCTTCCCCGTGGACAAGGTGGTCGACACCACCGGCGCCGGGGACCAGTACGCGGCGGGCTTCCTGCTGGGGCTGGCGCGAGGCCTGTCGCTGGAGGAGTGCGGCAGGCTGGGCTCTCTGGCCGCCGCCGAAGTCATCGCCCACTGGGGCCCGCGTCCCATGACCAGCCTGGCCGATCTGGCCAAGGCCCGGGGCCTGAAGCTCTAGCGCTCGGCGAACGCCACCCGGGCGGCCCCCAGCAGGGCGGCGTGCTTGTGGGTGATCACCCAGGTCGGAATGTCGGCCATATAGTCCTGGAACCGGCCCTTGCGCTCGAACCGTTCGCGGAAGGGGCTGGCCTTCAGGAAGGGCAGGATGCGCGGGGCGATGCCGCCCGCGATATAGACCCCGCCGCGCGAGCCCATGGTCAGGGCGATGTCCCCGGCCGCCGCGCCCAGAATGGCGCAGAAGCGGGCCAGGGTCGCGCCGCAGACGCTGTTCGGGTTCTCCAGCGCCGAGCGCGTGATCTCGGCCGGATCGTCGATGTGGCTCTCGCGCCCGTCGATCTCGGCCAGGGCCCGGTGCATGTTCAGCAGGCCCGGCCCGCAGATCAGCCGCTCGATGGAGACCCGCTCATAGCGGCGGCGCAGGATGCGCAGGATTTCGTCCTCGACGGCGTCGCCCGGGGCGAAACAGGCGTGGCCGCCCTCGGACGGCAGGGCCATTTCATTGCCGTGGGTGTCGCGCGCCAGCCCGGCCACGCCGAAGCCGGTGCCGGGGCCCAGCACCGCGATGGCCGAATGGGCGTCGCCTTGCGCGGGACCGCCCAGGCTTTCCAGACAGTCGTCCGGCACGATGGGCGCGCCCCAGGCGAGGGCCTCGAAATCATTGATCAGGCGGATGGGGTCCAGACCCAGGGTCGCCAGCTCGGCCTCGGACACCTGCCAGGGCGAGTTGGTCAGGTCGATGGCGCCGTCGGTGACCGGCCCGGCCACCGCGATGATCCCGCCCGTGGGCTTGACCTCGCAGCCGTCGATGAAGGCCCGCACGCCCTCCAGAAAGGTGGGATAGTCGGCGCCGAGGAAGCTTTCGTGATGCTCCAGCACCGGGCGCCCGTCGGTCCAGCGGGCGATGGCGAAGCGGGCGTTGGTGCCGCCCACGTCCCCCACCAGCAGGGTGCGGTCATCGGTGCGGGTCGGACTGGACGGGATCATCAGGCGTCCACCGTGCGGTCAACCAGATTGGGGTCCTGCGGGGTATCGTCGCGCGCGGGTCCGCCTGTGGCGAAGTCGAAACAGACCGAGGCGCCGTCCTCGGCCGCGCCCACCACATGGCGGAACGCCGCGAACAGCTCGCGGCCATAGCCCCAGGCCGAGCCCTCGGCATAGGCCTGCGGGCGCGGGGCCATCGGGCGATCCTCGAAGCCGTCGGCTCCGACCACGGTCAGGACCCCGTTCTCGGCGTCCAGCCGGATGACGTCGCCGTCGCACACCTTCGCCAGGGCGCCGCCGTCCAGCGCCTCGGGGCTCAGGTGGATGGCGGCGGGGGTCTTGCCCGAGGCGCCGGACATGCGGCCGTCGGTGACCAGCGCTACCTTGAACCCGCGATCCTGAATCACCGACAGGGCCGGGGACAGGCTGTGCAGCTCCGGCATGCCGTTGGCCTTGGGTCCCTGAAAGCGCAGCACCACGATCACGTCGCGGTCCAGCTGTCCGGCCTTGAACGCCTCCAGCACGTCTTCCTGACTGTCGAACACGGCGGCGGGGGCCTCGACGATCCGGTTCTCCGGCTTGACCGCCGAGACCTTGATCACCGCCCGGCCCAGCGCGCCCTTGACCAGCCGCAGGCCGCCGTCCTTCTGGAACGGGTCCGAGGCGGGGCGCAGGATCTCGGGATCCAGCGTCTCGGTCACCCCGTCCTTCCAGACCAGCACGCCGTCCTCCAGCATGGGCTCCTGAAAATAGGCCTCGATGCCCCGGCCCATGATGGTGGTCACATCGCTGTGCAGATAGCCGGCCCGGGCCAGTTCGCGGGTGACGAAGGCCACCCCGCCGGCCGCCTGGAACGCGTTCACGTCGGCCGAGCCGTTGGGATAGACCCGCGCCAGCAGGGGCGTGACCGACGACAGCTCGTCCATGTCGGTCCAGTTGATCAGCACGCCCGCCGCGCGCGCCATGGCCACCAGATGGATGGCGTGGTTGGTGGAGCCGCCGGTGGCCAGCAGGGCCACGATCATGTTGACGACGGACTTCTCGTCGATGACGTCGGCCATGCGGCTCTGGCCTTCGCGGGCCAACTCGACCGCCCGTTTCGCCGCCGCCGCCGTCAGGGCGTCGCGCAGGCCCGTCTCCGGGTGCACGAAGGCGGTCGACGGCAGGTGCAGGCCGCCCACCTCCATCATCATCTGGTTGGAATTGGCCGTGCCGTAGAAGGTGCAGGTGCCCGGCGAATGGTAGCTGCCGATCTCGCTTTCCAGCAGGGTCTGGCGCTCCACCTTGCCCTGGGCATAGAGGGCGCGGACGCGGGCCTTCTCGGCGTTGGGGATGCCCGACGGCATGGGCCCGGCGGGGGCGAAGACCACGGGCAGGTGGCCGAACGCCAGGGCGCCCATGAACAGGCCCGGCACGATCTTGTCGCAGACGCCCAGGCACAGGGCCGCGTCGAAGGCGTCGTGGGTCAGGGCCACGCCGGTGGACATGGCGATGACGTCGCGGCTGAACAGGGACAGCTCCATGCCCGGGCGTCCCTGGGTGACGCCGTCGCACATGGCCGGGACCCCGCCCGCCACCTGGGCCGTGGCGTTGGCCGCGCGCGCGGCCTCGCGCACGATGTCGGGGAACCGCTCGAACGGCTGGTGGGCCGACAGCATGTCGTTGTAGGCGGTGACGATCCCCACATTGGGCTGGCTGCCCGACATGGCGTTCAGCTTGTCCTTGACCGGGGCGCCGGCGAAGGCGTGGGCCCAGTTGGCGCAGGACAGCTTGGCCCGGCCGGGCGTGTTGCCGGCGGCCCAGTCCATGCGGCGCAGATAGTCCGCGCGGGTCTCGCGGCTGCGTTCGATGATCCGCTGTGTGACGGCGGCGGTGACGGGATTGAGGGGCATCAGCTTACTCTGTCCAGAGGACCTCGAGAGGGGCGCCGCTCGCGATCAGGGCGGCGATGGGCTGGACGGCGGGATCGCCCGCCGCCTCGGCCTCGAAGACCGCGCGCTTCTTCGCGCCGGTCAGGGCCAGCACCACGCGGCGGGCGCGGGCCAGATAAGGGATGTTCAGGCTGATCCGCTCCTGCGGAGGGGCCATGCCGTCGCGGCCGGGCGGCACGCCGAAGACGGCGGGCTCCAGCGCCGTGGTCAGCAGGGTCTTCAGGGTCGGACTGCCCGGAAACATGGAGCAGATATGCCCATCCTCGCCCATGCCCAGCAGCACGGCGTCCAGCGGCCCCTCGGCCTGCAGCGCGCGGGCGGCCAGGGCGGCGGCGCGGTCCACGGTCACAGCGGCATGGTGCAGGGGGATGAAGCGCGCGGCGGCGGCCGGGCCGGTCAGCAGGGTCTCGCGCATCAGCCGGGCGTTGGAGTCCGGCGAGCTTTCCGGCACGTGGCGTTCGTCCACCAGGGTGACGGCGACCTTCGACCAGTCCAGATCGGCCTGGGCCAGACGGCGATAGATGGGCGAGGGCGTCGACCCGCCCGCGCCCGCGAACAGGGCCTTGTCGCCTTCGCCCAGCGCAGCGGACAGGGCGTCCGACAGACGTCCGGCGCAGGCGTCGGCCCAGCCGTCCTTGTCCGGGAATATCTCGATCCGGATATCACTCATTCCACGCCCGTCCGTTACGGCTCATCAGATCGAAGGCGCCCGACGGCCCCCAGGTTCCCGCCTCATAGGGCTCGGGCTTCATCTCGGCGGCGCGCCAGGCGGCCGAGACCCCGTCGACCCACTCCCACGCCTTCTCCGCCTCGTCCCGGCGCACGAACAGGGTGGAGTCGCCGTTCAGGGCGTCCAGCAACAGGCGCTCATAGGCGATGCGGCGGCGCGGCGGGCGGCCGCTCTTGCCCTCCATGCCCCAGGACAGGGACATGCGGATGGGCTGCAGCCGCATCTTCGCGTCCAGTCCCGGCGCCTTGTTCATCACCGACAGGGACACGTCCTCGTCGGGCTGCAGGGCGATGACCATGCGGTTGGCCACGATGTCGCCGCGCCCGTCGCCGTCGAAGATGGAGTGGGGCACCGGCTTGAACTGGATGACGATCTCGGTGCGCTTGTCGGGCATGCGCTTGCCGGTGCGCATGAAGAACGGCACCCCGGCCCAGCGCCAGTTGTCGATGTCGGCGCGCAGGGCGACGAAGGTGTCGGTGTCCGACGCCTGGCCGCGCTCCTGCTCGTAACCCTTGACCGGCTGGTTCTCGACGCTTCCGGGCGTGTACTGGCCGCGCACAGTGACCTTCTTCGCGGCCGCCTTGGTGATGGGGCGCAGGGACCGCAGCACCTTGACCTTCTCGTTGCGCACCGAGTCCGGGTCCATGTCCGAGGGCGGCTCCATGGCCACCAGACACAGCAGCTGCAGCATGTGGTTCTGCAGCATGTCGCGCAGGGCGCCGTACTCGTCATAGTACGGCCAGCGGTCGCCCACGCCCGTGGTCTCGCCCACGGTGATCTGCACGTGGTCGATGGACAGGTTGTTCCACAGGGGCTCGAAGATCACGTTGGCGAAGCGCAGCGCCATCAGGTTCTGGACCGTCTCCTTGCCCAGATAGTGATCGATGCGGAACACCCGGTCCTCTGTGAAGGCGGCGGCCACCGCCTGGTCGATCTCGCGGAAGGTCTTCAGGTCGCGGCCGACGGGCTTCTCCAGCACGATGCGGGTCATGGCCCCGGTCATGCCGATGGCCTTCAGCGCATTGACGATGGGCGCGTACAGCGACGGCGACACGGCCAGGAAATAGGTGAGGTCCTCGGTCCCGGCCCTGTCCCTGAGCGCAGTCAGGCTGTCGGGATCGGTGGCGTCCATGGCCAGATAGTCGATCCGCTTCGACAGCCGGTCGAAGGCCTTGGCGCTCCACTGGCCGTCGGCCTCGGCGCGGGGCTGGACCCACTCGCGCACGCTGGCCAGATAGGCGTCGCGGCTGTCCTCGCTGCGCGCGGCGGCGATGACCGTCAGCCCCTCGGGCAGCAGGTCGTCGTGCTCCAGAAAGTACAGCGACGGCAGCAGCATGCGCAGCGCCAGATCGCCGCCTCCGCCGAACAGAACGAGCGTCGGCATTCGCGCCTCACCTTCACCAGTTGCGTGGATGGACCCGTCTTGGGGGATTTCCACGCCCGCGCCAACCGGACCAATCGGCTTTGAAACATCAGTTTATGCGCTGACACCGGTTTCCGTGAGCCCGCAGCGCAAGATTTCGCTCAATCTGGATCAGTAGGTGAGCCGCAGCCCCGCACGCACGGTGCGCGGGGGGCCATAGCCGGGCACGCCGTCGCCGGTGCGGGCGACCTCCACATCCTCGTCGAACAGGTTGTCGGCGGCCAGATAGAGGACGGTGCGTGTGTTGGCCCGCCACTCCGCCCGGGCGTCCAGAACCAGGGCCGGGTCCAGTTCGCGGCTGTTCAGATCATCGTCGAACCGGCGGCTCTCGTAGCGGGCGCGGGCCGACAGACCCAGGCGGTCGGACGCACGCCAGTCGATCCCGGCGGTGGCGCTCCAGATGGGCGCCTGGGCGGGACGCAGCCCGGTCAGCTGGGGCGCGTCGGTCCCGCCGTCCATGCGGGCGTCGGTGGCCGACAGGGCGCCGGACAGGGTCACGGTCTCCAGCCGCCAGCGGGCCTCCACCTCGACGCCCGTGGCCTCCACGGTCCCGGCGTTGCGGCGCTGGCGCAGCACACCGCCCGCGGGCACGAAGCCCGCCACGGGGAAGACGCCGGGTCCCTCGCCGATGGTGACGTTGACGATGGCGTCCTCGATCTCGTTGTGGAACACCGTGGCCGTCAGATCGACCGCGCCGCCGCTCCACGCCAGACCCGCCTCGACGCCGCGCAGCACCTCGGGCTCCAGCTCGGGATTGGCTTCGGTGATGTCGTTGCCGACGCGGAAGGGCCGGTGCAGCTCGTTCAGGGTCGGGGGCCGGAAGCCGGTGTAGGCCGCCGCCCGCGCCGCCCAGCCGCCGCCCAGATCCCGCCGTGCGGCCAGACGGGCGCTGACCACCTCGCCGTCGCGGTCGGGCGAGCGCTGGTCCAGCAGCACCACATCCGTCGCCGTGTTGGTCTCCAGCCGGCGGCCGTTCTCGTTGCTCCATCGGTCGGCGCGCAGCCCCCCGGCGACCAGCCAGGGTCCGCCGGTCCAGGAGCCCTCGGCATAGGCCCCGGCGATCAGGGTCTCGCCGCCCGCGATGCGCTGGCGGTTGAACGCGTTCACCTCGCGCACCTCGCCCTCGGTGCTGCGGACGTCGGCGCCCACCTCCCACTCCAGCGATCCGCCCCAGCGCTCGGCGGCGCGGCGCAGGGCGAAATTGGCGCCCAGCCCGGTGGCCGGGGTGGCGTACTGATTGTTGGCCAGCGACGCGCTCGACCGGTCGTCGGCCACCGACACGAAGGTGTTGCTGAGATCGCTGTCGTGACGCCACATCTGCGCCCGCCAGCCGAGGCGGTCGGCGGTGGGCTGGCGCGCCGCCGTCAGGCTGTAGATCTGGCCGCTGGATTCCGCCCGCGCCCCCTCCAGCCCGGCGCCGCGCTCGTCCTCCCAGGCCCCGAAGCGGGCCGAGACGGCGATGTCGTCCGTGGCCGCCCAGTCGGCGCGCAGGGCCCCGCCCAGGCTCTCCAGATCCGTCGGCGTGTCCGCCGCGCCCCGCTCCGGGCCGCGCACGGGCACATAGCCGTCGCTGTGTTCGTACAGCCCCGAGGCGGTCAGGGTCAGCCGGCCGAACCCACGCGATCCCGACCCGGACAGGCGCGCGCCGCCGCGTTCGGCGACCGAGGCGTCCAGCACGGCCCCGGACTCGCGCTCGCGCATCACGATCACCCCGGTCAGGGCCCCGGCGCCGTAGGGGCCCGCGCCGGACCCGCGCACGATGTCCAGACTGTCGAGGGACTCCGGCGCGATCTGCGACCAGATCACCCAGCCGCCGAACGGGTCGTTCAGCGGCACGCCGTCCATGGTCACCAGGGTCCGGCCCGCGCCGGACGGGGCGATGGACCGCAGGGATATGCCTTGCGTCGTCGGATTGGCCGACAGGCTGGACGTGCGGCGGAACAGCGACACGGCGGGCACGCCGGTCAGGGCCTCGTCCACCCGCTGGCTGGCCTCCAGGTCGTCCTGATCCAGCCGGATGACCGCAAAGGCGGCGTCGCCCGCGGCGGGGGGCAGGCGGGCGGCGGTGACGACGATCTCGTCAACGGTGCCGGGCGGGGCGGGCGGGACGTCGGCTTGAAAAATGACGGGCTCCGTCGGGAAGGCTGGATGTGAGGGTGACCTGTCGAACAGATGGAACGGACGAGCGTTCCCTCAAGTCCCGGCGTCGAGGCGCTTCAGCAGGTCGGCGGCGAACTCGGACAGGGTGTCGTCCCGGGCGCCCATGATCAGGATGCGGTCCCCGGGACGGGCCATCCGGATCAGGCGCTCGCCGCAGGCCGCGCGGTCGGGCAGGGCCTCCGCATGACGGCCCGCCGCCGCGATGCCGGTCGCGATGTCGCCCGAGCCGACGCTGCGATCGGTGGTGCCGCCGTAATAGACCGGCTCGGGCATCAGCAGCACGTCGTCGGGGCTCATCAGCCGCGCGAAGACGTCGATGAACTCGGCCTTCATCAGCTTCAAAGGGCCGAAGCCGTGGGGCTGGAACAGGATCAGCAGGCGGCCGGGAAAGGCGTGCAGGGTGTTCAGGGTGGCGGTGATCTTGTCCGGGTTGTGGGCGAAGTCGTCGATCACGGTGACCCCGCCCGCCTGACCGGCCACCTCCAGACGACGGCGGATGCCCGAGAAATCCTTCAGCGCCGCCACCGCGTCGGCGACCGGCACGCCCAGCGCCTTGACCGCGCCGACGGCCGCCAGCGCATTGGCCGCATTGTGGGCGCCCGGCACGCGCAGCTCGGCGTCATGGGCCGCGCCGTCTTTCTCGATCAGCCGGAAGGTCATGCCGCCGGCGGTGGGCGCCAGATCCACGGCGCGCAGGTCGGCCCCCGGATGGTCCAGCGCGAAGGTGATTGTCGCCGACGCCTGTTTCGCCACGGCGGGCGTTTCGGCGTCGTCCAGGTTCAGCACCGCCGTCGCCGCCCGGCCCGCGAAGCCGCCGAACAGGGCGCGCAGCTCGTCCATGGACTTGTGATCCAGCGAGACATTGGAGATCACAGCCACGGTGGGTTCATAGCGGGCGATGGAGCCGTCGGACTCATCCACCTCGCTGACGAACAGGTCCGGCCCGCCGATCAGGGCGCTGGCGAAGGGCTGGTCGGGCTGGACGAAATTCTTCATCACCGCGCCGTTCATGACGGTGGGCGCGCGCCCGGCACGGTGCAGGATCCAGGCGATCATGCCGGTGATGGTGGACTTGCCGCTGGTGCCCGCCACGCCGACGCTGGTCCCGGCGCCGTTGAACAGCTCCGACAGCAGCTGGGGCCGGGTCAGGATGCGTGCGCCTGCGGCCTTCGCGGCGCGGATGTCGGGCACCGTGTCCTCCACCGCCCCGGTGGCCACCACCACCTGACCGGCGCGCACGCCCGATCCGTCCTGGGGATGCAGGGTGAAGCCGTGGCCGCGCAGCCAGTCGAACTTCTCCGGCGTCCGGCCTTGATCCAGCGCCCGGTCGGAGCCTTCCACAGCGGCCCCGCGCGCCTTCATGATCAGGGCAAGCGGCAGCATGCCCGAGCCGCCGACGCCGCAGAAGAAATAGGACTGGTCTTGATTCATGCGCCGCGAACCCCGAAGGCTTGAAGCGCCTGACTAGCACGGCGCGCCCGCAGCGCCAGAGGATTGCGCGACAGAACATGGCCACCCCGAACAAGCCCTTCCGCATCGGCGTCGTGGCCGCCAGCTCGCGCTTCGAGCGGGAGACCGCCGTGCTGGCGCAGGAGATGGTGCGCGCGCTGCATCCCGACGGCTCGGTCGAACTGAAGTTCCACCCCGCGTCCTTCGGCAAGCACGGCCATTTCGCGGGCGACGACGCCGGCCGGGCCAGGGCTGTTCTGGAGATCGCCAACGACCCGACCCATGACGCGGTCTGGTTCGCCCGAGGCGGCTATGGATCCTGCCGCATCGCCGAGGCGGTGATGGCCGGGGTCAACGATGCGGCGCGCAAAAAGACATACATGGGCTACTCCGACGCCGGATCGATTCTGGCGGGGCTGTACCGGCTGGGGTTCGAGCAGGTGTTCCACGGGCCGATGGTGCAGGACCTGCGCCGGTCTGACGGCAAGATCGCCTTCGCCCGCGCCCTCGACTGGCTGGTGCGGCGGGACAAGGCGGCGCTGGAGCCCGCCGTCCTGACCGGCGGCGCGCCCACGGCGGCGTTCAACATCACCATCCTCAGCCAGCTGCTGGGCACGGCGCTGGAGCCGGACCTGACCGGCCATGTGCTGATGCTGGAGGAGGTGGGCGAGGCCGACTACCGCACCGACCGCGCCATGTTCCACATCACCGGCCAGCCCGCGATCCGCCGCGTGGCGGGCATCCGCCTGGGCCGGGTCAGCGACGTCACCCCCAACGACCCCGACTTCGGCCTGACCTCGGAGCAGATCGTGCGCTACTGGTGCGACCGCTCGGGCATTCCTTATCTTGGCCGCGCCGACATCGGGCATGATTCCGCCAACCGCATCGTGCCCTTCGGACCGTTGACCTGAGCCCTTCCAGGGTCGATCAGGGGAGATCGCAATTTGAAGGGGCGAGCAGGCTTGGCCGACTCCCGCAAGGACAGAAAGGGCGCCGTCACCATCCATGACGTGGCGCGCCGCGCCGGGGTTTCGCCCATGACCGTGTCGCGGGTCATGAACGAGGCGCCCGGGGTCAAGGACGCCACCCGCAAGACGGTGCAGGACGCGGTGGAGGCCCTGGGCTATGCGCCCAACGCGGCGGCGCGCAGCCTGGCGCGTCAGGGCGGCGGACGCATCGGCCTGCTCTACTCCAACCCGTCCGCCGGCTATCTCAGCGAGTTCCTGGTGGGGGCCCTGGACGGCGCCCAGAAGACCGGCGCCCTGCTGCTGATCGAGAAGTGCGACCCCAATCCGGAGAGCGAGCGCGCCGCGGTGGGCCGCCTGATCGCGGGCGGCGCCTCCGGCGTGATCCTGCCGCCGCCCCACGGCGAATCCTACGCCGCCCTGTCGGAGCTCAAGGACGGAGAGGTGGCCGTGGTGGCTGTGGCCGCCGGGCGTTTCCGCTCGGACGCCAGCGCCGTGCGCATCGACGACTTCGCCGCCGCCGCCGAGATGACCCGGCACCTGCTGGAGCTGGGCCACCGCCGCATCGGCTTCATCAAGGGCGCCTCCAACCAAACCGCCAGCGCCGAGCGCCTGCTGGGCTTCGAGACCGAGATGCGCGCGGCCGAGCCCGCCGCCACCGCCCTGATCGAGGCGGGCGAGTTCACCTATCGCTCCGGCCTCGAGGCCGCCGAGCGCCTGCTGTCGGCGCGACGGCCCCCGACCGCCATCTTCGCCTCCAACGACGACATGGCCGCCGGTGTCCTGACCGCCGCCCACCGCAAGGGGCTGGACGTGCCGGGCGCGCTGACCGTGGTCGGTTTTGACGACACCTCCATCGCCACCGCCGTCTGGCCGGAGCTGACCACCGTCCGCCAGCCGGTGGCCGAGATGGCCGAGGCCGCCGTGCGCATCCTCAGCGACGACATCCGGGGGCGGGGCCAGGCGCGGAGCGACGCGCCCGTCGACCGGCTGGTGACCCACACCCTGGTCGTGCGCGACTCCTGCGGGCCGGCGCCGACCGCCGACTGACCCCCTGATCGGGCCGCCGCGTGATGGCTCTTGACACCGACGGTCAGCCCTTTGATGTTACCGCTAACAGAAACGACCGCGCCGGTGGGCTCGCCCACCTCACGCGACGGCGGGGGAAATGACCAGTATTGTTGAATGCCTTGCGGCGGATTGGGACGCCGCGACCCTGATCGGACGGATCGAACTGCCCGAAGGCCCGACGCCCGTACGCGTCCGCGAGGGCCGGGTTCAGGACATTTCCGGTTTCGCCCCCACCTGCGCCGACGCGCTCGCCCGCGCCGATGACCTCGCCGCCTTTGAGGGCCGCGATCTCGGCGCCCTGGCCGACATGGAGTTCGCCACCGTCTGGGGCGGGCCGTCGCCCGATGCGGTCAAGCTGCTGTCGCCGGTCGATCTCCAGTGCGTGAAAGCATCGGGCGTGACCTTCGCCGTCTCGGCCGTGGAGCGGGTGATCGAGGAGCGCGCCCGCGGCGACGCCGCCGCCGCCGACGAAATCCGCAAGGCCCTGAAGGACAAGGTGGGCGCCGACCTGTCGGCCGTGAAGCCCGGCTCGGAACAGGCCGCCGCCCTCAAGACCGCCCTGATCGCCGACGGCCTGTGGTCCCAGTATCTGGAGGTCGCCATCGGCCCCGACGCCGAGATCTTCACCAAGGCCCCGATCCTGTCCTCGGTGGGCTGGGGCGACTATGTGGGCGTGCGGTCGGACTCGGCCTGGAACAACCCCGAGCCCGAGGTGGCGGTGGTCTGCGATTCCACCGGCCGCATCCTCGGGGCGACGCTGGGCAATGACGTCAACCTGCGCGACATCGAGGGCCGCTCGGCCCTGCTGCTGGGCAAGGCCAAGGACAACAACGCCTCTGCGGCGCTGGGACCGTTCATCCGCCTGTTCGACGACGGCTTCACCCTCGACGACCTGCGTCAGGCCACCATTTCTCTGGAGGTGGTCGGCGACGACGGCTTCGTCATGAAGGGCGAAAGCTCCATGAGCCTGATCAGCCGTGATCCGGTGGAGCTGGTGGGCCAGACCATCGGCAGGCACCACCAGTATCCCGACGGCCTGATCCTCTATCTGGGCACCATGTTCGCCCCTATCGAGGATCGCGATGCGCCCGGCGGCGGCTTCACCCACAAGCCGGGCGACCGGGTGCGGGTGTCCTCGCCCCGTCTGGGCGTTCTCGACAACAAGGTGACCACCAGCGACCAGGCCCCGCCCTGGACCCTGGGGGTCTCCGGACTGATGCGTAATCTGGCCTCCCGCGGCCTGCTTGGAGGCGCGCGATGAGCGAAGCGATCTATCCCTCTCTCAAGGACCGGCTGGTGGTCATCACCGGCGGCGGCTCGGGCATCGGCGAGGGTCTGACCGAGGCCTACGTCCGGCAGGGCGCGCGGGTGGTGTTTCTGGACATCGCCGAGGCGCCGTCCCGGGCGCTGGAGGCGCGTCTGGCCCATCAGTCTCCCGCGCCGGTGTTCCGGCCCTGCGACCTGACCGACCTGGACGCGCTCAAGGCCTGTTTCGCGCGCATCGAAGCCGAACACGGCGAAGTGGACGTGCTCATCAACAACGCCGCCAACGATGATCGTCACCGGGCCGACGCCGTCACGCCCGCCTACTGGGACGAGCGCATGGCGGTGAACCTGCGCCACCAGTTCTTCGCCGCCCAGGCGGTGGCCCCGGCCATGCGTCGACGCGGCAAGGGCGTGATCCTGAACCTGGGCTCCATCTCCTGGCATCTGGGGATGCCGGACCTGTCGCTGTATGAGACCGCCAAGGCGGCCATCGAGGGCATGACCCGCGCCCTGGCCCGCGAATGGGGCCCGGACGGGGTGCGCGTGGCCTGCATCGTGCCGGGCAATGTGAAGACCGAGCGCCAGATGAAGTGGTACTCGCCCGAGGGCGAGGCCGAGATCGTGGCGGCTCAATGCCTGACGCTGAGAATCGAACCCAGGGACATCGCCGCCATGGCCCTGTTCCTGTCGTCTGATGACGCCCGCGCGATCACCGGGCATGAGTATTTCGTGGACGCAGGCTGGAGATAGCCAGGCGTCTCAACCGGGGTCGGGAGAACCCCATCGGGAGGACTGAGGCATGACGGATGTAAATCAGGCGGGGGCGCCGCCTTCCGCCGAACTCGAGCGAACGAACATGGGGCTGGTCATCCTCACCGTGCTGGTGGCGACGATCGGCGGCTTCCTGTTCGGCTACGACAGCGGCGTCATCAACGGCACCGTGGAGGGCCTGCGCCAGGCCTTCAATTCCGAAGAGGTGGGCACCGGGTTCAACGTGGCCTCCATGCTGCTGGGCTGCGCCATCGGCGCCGCCTTCGCGGGCCGCGCCGCCGACGTCTGGGGCCGCCGCACCATGATGATCGTGGCGGCGGTGCTGTTCATCGTCAGCGCCTGGGGTTCGGGCATCGCGGGCACCTCCACCGAGTTCGTGATCTACCGCATCCTCGGCGGTCTGGCCGTGGGCGCCGCCAGCGTCATGGCGCCCGCCTACATCTCCGAGATCGCCCCCGCCCACATGCGCGGCCGCCTGACGACGATCCAGCAGATCGCCATCATCTCGGGCCTGTTCTTCTCGTTCCTGGCCAACTACCTGCTGGCCAATACGGCGGGCGGATCGACCACGGAATTCTGGCTGGGCTTCACCACCTGGCGCTGGATGTTCTGGGTGGAGCTGATCCCCGCGGTGATCTTCTTCTTCGCCCTGTTCCTGATCCCCGAAAGCCCGCGCTTCCTGGTCATCAAGGGCAAGCACGAAAAGGCCACCGAGGTGCTGGGCCGCCTGTTCGGGCCGAAGGCCGCCGGCCTCAAGGTGGCCGAGATCCAGCAGTCCCTGACGGCGGATCACAAGCCCCGCCTTTCGGACCTGATCGACCGCAACAAGGGCGGCATCCGCATGATCGTCTGGGCCGGCATCGGCCTGGCGGTGTTCCAGCAGCTGGTGGGCATCAACATCGTCTTCTACTACGGCGCGGTGCTGTGGCAGTCGGTGGGGCTGAGCGAAAACGACGCCCTGATGATCAATGTGCTGTCCGGCGCCCTGTCCATCGCGGCGGTGGTTCTGGGCCTGCTGGTGATCGACAGGCTGGGCCGCAAGCCCATGCTGCTGGTCGGCTCGGTGGGCATGGCCATCACCCTGGGGCTGGTGGCCTACGCCTTCTCCACCGGGACCTTCATGGCCTCGGGCACGGTGCTGGAAGCCGGCACGGTGCTGAACAACGGCACGGTCTATGACGCCCAGACCACCCTCTCATCCAGCTTCCTCGACCTCACGCCCCAGATGGGGCTGCTGGCGCTGGTGGCGGCCAATATCTATGTGATGTTCTTCAACTTCAGCTGGGGTCCGGTCATGTGGGTCATGCTGGGCGAGATGTTCCCGAACCAGATCCGCGGCTCCGGCCTGGCGGTTTCGGGCTTCGCCCAGTGGATCGCCAACTTCGGCATCACCATGAGCTTCCCGATCATGGCCGCCGGCATCGGCCTGACGCTGACCTACGGCTTCTACGCCCTCAGCGCCCTGGTCTCGGTGTTCTTCGTCCTGGCCCTGGTCCACGAGACCCGCGGCAAGGAACTGGAGCAGATGACCGGCTGAGCCGCCGGTTATCGACACGAACGGGCGGGGCCGAACGAATTCGTCGTTCGGCCCTCGCCTGATTTTGGAATGTACTGAAGGCCCGCGACCTCCCCGGCGCGGGCCACAAAGGAGACACGCCATGTCCGACACCCTCGAACTCTCCCACTGGATCAACGGCGAGAAGGTTTCGACGGACCGGCCGTCCGAGAGCCTGAACCCGTCCGACACCCGCGACGTGGTGGCCCGCGTCCCCGACGGCGGCGACGCCGAGGTCAATGCGGCGGTGGACGCCGCGCGCGCGGCCTTCGGCGGCTGGGCCGACGCCTCGCCCGAGGTGCGCTCGGACGTGCTGGACAAGGCGTCCAACATCCTGATGGAGCGCCGCGAGGAAGTGGGCCGTCTGCTGTCGCGCGAAGAGGGCAAGACCCTCGCCGAGGGCATCGGCGAAACGGCGCGCGCCGCCCGCATCCTGAAATTCTTCGGCGGCGAGGCCCTGCGTCTGCACGGACAGAACCTGATGTCGACGCGGCCGGGCGTGGAGGTCCAGACCTACCGCCAGGCGGTGGGCGTCTACGGCCTGATCACGCCCTGGAACTTCCCCATCGCCATCCCGGCCTGGAAGATGGCCCCGGCTCTCGCGTTCGGGAACACGGTGGTGATCAAGCCCGCCGGCCAGACCCCCGCCACGGCCGAGGCGCTGGTGGCCATCCTCCATGAGGCGGGCCTGCCCAGGGGCGTGGTCAACATGATCATCGGCCGGGGCCGCGTGGGTCAGGCCATCGTGGACCACACGGGCGTGGACGCCATCAGCTTCACCGGCTCGCAGGGCGTCGGCGCGGGCGTGGCCCTGGGCGCGGTCAAGCGTCAGGCCCGGGTGCAGCTGGAGATGGGCGGCAAGAACCCGCTGGTGGTCATGGACGATGCAGACCTGGACCGGGCGGTGCAGATCGCCCTGGACGGCTCCTTCTTCGCCACCGGCCAGCGCTGCACCGCCTCCTCGCGCCTGATCGTGCAGGACGGCATCCACGACAAGTTCGTCGCGGCCCTGGCGGAGAAGGTGAAGGCCCTGCGCGTGGGCGACGCCCTGGACCCGGAAACCCAGATGGGTCCCGCCGTCTCGGAGGACCAGATGGAGACCTCCTACCGCTACATCCAAGTGGCCAGGGGCGACGGCGGCCGCGTCGTCACCGGCGGCGACCGCATGCAGCTGGAAAAGCCCGGCTGGTACGTGCAGCCGACCCTGATCGCCGACACGGCGACGGACATGCGCATCAATCAGGAGGAGGTGTTCGGCCCCGTCGCCTCCACCATTCGGGTGAAGTCCTACGAGGAGGCCCTCGAGGTCGCCAACGGCGTGGAGTTCGGCCTGTCCGCCGGCATCGTCACCACCAGCCTGAAGCACGCCCGCGACTTCCAGCGGAATGCGCGCGCCGGCATGGTGATGGTCAATCTGCCCACCGCTGGGGTGGACTATCACGTGCCCTTCGGCGGCTCGAAGAAGTCCAGCTACGGCCCGCGCGAGCAGGGCTTCGCGGCGGTGGAGTTCTTCACCCAGACCAAGACCGCCTACTCCTGGAGCTGACGGTGTCGGCGCCCGAACTGATCTGGGACCTCAGGGCCGAGCTGGCCGAGGGGCCGGTGTGGGATGCGGACCGGCGCTGCGTCTGGTTCGTGGACATCAAGGGCCGGACCCTGAACCGCTACGGCGTCGATGACGCTGGCAAGCAGAGCTGGTCCGCGCCGGACCAGATCGGCTTCGCCCTGCCGGCCGAGGACGGGTCGCTGATCTGCGGCGTGCGCGGCGGCCTGTACCGGTTCGACGTGGCGACGGGCGCGTTCTCCCTGCTCCAGACCGTGGAGCAGGACCGGCCCCGGAACCGCCTGAACGACGGCTTCGTGGCCCCGGACGGATCCCTGTGGTTCGGCTCCATGGACGATTCCGAACAGCAGAAGACCGGCGCCCTGTATCGCTGGGCGGCGGGTGCGCTGACGCTCATGGACGACGGTTACGGCGTCAGCAACGGCCCGGCCCTGAGCCCGGACGGGACCGTGCTCTATCATCACGACACCCTCGACAAGGCCGTCTACGCCTTCGACCACGCCGACGGCGCCATCGCCAACAAGCGCCTGTTCGCCACGACCGTTGACGGTTACGCCGACGGCCCGTCGGTGGACTCGGCGGGCGTGCTGCACGTGGGCCTGTTCGGCGGCTGGGGCGTGGGCCGCTGGGCGCCCGACGGCGGCTATCTGGGCAAGATCGACTTCCCGGTCTCGGCGGTGACCAAGGCCACGTTCGGCGATGACGACCTGAAGACGCTCTACTGCACCACCGCCTGGCTGGGGCAGGACGACGAGACCCGCGCCGCCCAGCCCGCGGCAGGCGGTCTGTTCCGCCTCCGCGTGGACACCCCCGGCCTGCCCCAGAACCGGATCCGCCTGGGCTGACCGCCCTAGTGATTATCCCTTGGCGCGGGCGCGATGGTGTCGACGATGCGGTGGTATTTGACGCTGTTCTCGAGGGTGGCGCCGGTCTCGAGCTGGCCGGTGAGGCCGCGCTGGATCTCCTGCCAGGGGGTCTGGGAGGCGGGATAGGCATAGCCGCCGGCGGCCTCCAGCGCGGCCTTGCGCGCGGCGATCTCGGCGTCGGGGACCATCAGGGTGACGGTGGAGGTGTTCAGGTCCACCCGGATGCGGTCGCCGGTCTTCAGCACCGCAATGGTCCCGCCCGCCGCCGCTTCCGGCGAGGCGTGCAGGATCGAGGGGCTGCCCGAGGTGCCCGACTGGCGCCCGTCGCCGATGCAGGGCAGGGCGGTGACGCCCGCTTTGATCAGGTGGGCGGGCGGACGCATGTTGACCACCTCGGCGGCGCCGGGATGGCCGATGGGCCCCGAGCCGCGCATCACCAGCACCGAGCGTTCGGTGATGCCCTCGGCCGGGTCGTCGATGCGGTGGTGGTAGTCCTCG
>NZ_JADWOW010000003.1:0-369 GCF_015767455.1 Brevundimonas sp. BAL450 | reverse complement strand
GTTCACCAGGCGATATTTTGCCGATCACTTCCGGAGCGGACGGCGTTCCCATACCCGACCGCGCCTTAAGCATATCGACGTACTCGTGATACAGCATCGGATCCTTGCGATGCCGTTCACGTTCTTCACCGCTCATCTCAACATTTAGGTTGGCGAAGAGGTGATAGACGCAGGTGTTCTCGGTATGGCGTAAGGTGTCGCCGTCGAGAGTGAACTTGGGAGAGAAATACTCCTGTGGATAGACCTTGACCCGCCCCGCGACTGTGGGCGAATCCAACTGTGTCATCATGCCCTTGGTTTTTATGACGCCCTTTTCCAAGAAATAAAGCGACATGAGTTGGGGGCCGATAAGACCGCGCATCTCTCTCC